>CAJTYC010000011.1 GCA_910584185.1 uncultured Muribaculaceae bacterium | reverse complement strand
GCGCTAAGTGATTCCCGAGCGTTTACAACAGTCTGTCGGGTCACTTGGATTGCGGTACTGATTACCGAAGTCGGACACTTGAACGGCATCTGCCATCGGCGGCTGTTCGCCCGGTTGATGAGGAAGAAGTATAGCGCAATCTCCGCTGTGGAGAATGGCTCATACTCGTTCTCTCGCCAGAACCGCTGCATGATTTCGTAGATGTTGACTCCCTTAGACATGGTTGCCGGACTTGCGTAGATATTCGTTAGCGCGCTCCTTGATTTCATCCTGAGAGGAAATGCGAACACTGGTAAGATAGGCGTCGAGGTCTGCGGGATCAAAGTAACAGAGTTTGCCGTTTGGCTTGTACATTGGGATGATGCGGTTCATCATCATCTTTCGGAGGAAGGACAGCGAGATGCCGAGATACTGCGCTGCTTCCTTAGAGGTGAGAAGTTTTCTTTGCATATTTTATTGTCTGTTTTTCGTAGATACTTTTGGAAATACCCGGGTGCTCTTGGCATGCATTGTGTACCTTTCGTTTCCGTTGCAAAATTACTGCCTTCTCAATGTGGCACCATGTCGGCCGGTTGTGTTGAAACATAAAAAAAGCAAACGCACTATATGCTGACTTCCAGCGATATAATGCGTTTTAAGTTTTAAAAATCGAATTCTGTTGTGTTGAAGTTGTGATTAGCGTGGGGCGCGTCTCATCTCTTCCCAGATTTTGATGGCGTTATCTATGTTTTCACGAAATTCTATGTTAGCCGGGACATCGCTTCTTGCATCATCAAGTCGATGGCTTTTATAGTAGGTCTGACTTATGCCGCAGCGTTTCAGGAACAGCGATGACCATTCCTTTCCAAGTGCAGATGGGGAAATTAATTTCTCCACAACATATATCATATAACATATATGAAGCTGCTTGAATTTTATAAGCTGAAAGAAATCCTGCTCTGATCTCAGATTCATGTGAACACTAAACATTATAGGAGTGGTAAATTCAAACAGTACTTCGTTACAGGCATCATAAAGACAGTTGCATAGCTTCGCCGGTACGGTATCGCGAAACTGCTCGGCATCTTTCATCAAAATCTTCTTCATGAGCCACCCTCCCTGATTCCTTTGATGTCTGCAAGTATCGCGCTCGCTATGTCATGGTAACGAGCAATGACAGCCTCCAGAAAATCGGCTCTGAACCGAAACACAGGTGCGCTCTCTATGTTGGCTTGCTCATATTCAGTATATAATTCCCGAACCGCCTTTTGTCGTTCATCATGTTCTGCTTTGGCTTCTTCGCAACGTTTTTCTGCCTCTATATATTCCTGGGAATCGAGATCCAGATAGTCAAGCCGGTTATTAAGTCGGCAGTAATCTCTCCAATATGCAGTCAACTCTTTCTCGGCTTTCTGATACCTATTATAAAAGGTGTGTGAGTAGTTTTGTGCGATAGCCTTGAAATCAACCTCCTTAAGCATTGGCATACCGACACTCGAAAATCGCTCTGATTCCTCTTTGAGTTTCATGACGGATTTCTCCAAAGCATCAATATCGGATGCAGCCATCTCCTCAGCCTCATCAATCAGATTATTCGGTTCCGGCATCTCATCGTATAGCTTCACGATGGACAATGCGTTCTCAAAGGACATTTCCTGTCCTTCGATGGAATTATTGATGGTGAGGAGGTTTTGAACAAGCTTATTTATCATAGGGAATGTGTTTGAGGAAAATTGCAATTTGTCCTTAGAATTAGAACAGCATGAGTTCTCTTTGGTTCTCTTCAACAGTACACCTTTTTGTTGTTTTGGCTACCCTTTGGCTACCCAAATATACAGAAATAGCTGATAATCAGACGATTACCAGCTATTCTATGAGCCGCGAGTGGGACTCGAACCCACGACCTTTTCGTTACGAATGAAATGCTCTACCAACTGAGCTATTGCGGCTGATTTCGCCGGCAGCGAGCGTCACACTCTTACTGCTTGCGGCTTTTGCAAGCGCAAAGTTAATACTTTTTTCGTGAATCGCAAAAATTTATCCGCGCTTTTCTTATCACTTCTCCTATAAAATAGGTATTCCGGCTTTGCGGCAGGCCTCAAGTTGGTCGTCGGGCCACACCGACGACTGCACCTCTCCTATGTGCGCCTTGCGAAGCAGGAACATGCAGAGGCGACTCTGGCCTATGCCGCCGCCGAGCGACTGCGGCAGTTTGCCTTCAAGCAGGCTGCGATGATAATAGAGAGTCTTGCGCTCCTCGCAACCGCAGAGCTTCAGCTGGCGCTTCAGCGCCTCCTCATCTACGCGTATGCCCATCGACGAGAGTTCGAGTGCACAATCGAGCACTTCATCCCATACGAGTATGTCACCGTTGAGGCCCACATGGCCGTCGGCGCATGGCGTGGTCCAGTCGTCATAGTCGGGGGCTCGCTTGTCGTGCGGCTCGCCGTCGCTCAGCGCGGCACCAATGCCGATGATAAAGACAGCCCCATACTTGCGCGTCACCTCGCGTTCGCGCTCCTTGGCAGACATGCCCGGATATAGGCGCACAAGGTCTTCGGCATGTACAAACGTGATTTCGCCGGGGAGCACCGGGGTGATATGCGGAAACTGCGCATACACCAATTGCTCGCAGTCGCGGACTATCGAATACACCTTGCGCACCACACCCTTCAGGAAGTCGAGGTTGCGGTCCTCTCGCGATATCACCATCTCCCAGTCCCACTGGTCCACATATAAAGAATGCAGGTTGTCGAGTTCCTCGTCAGGACGGATGGCATTCATATCGGTATAGATGCCGTAGCCGCGGGCCACGTCATACTCGCCAAGCTTGACACGCTTCCACTTGGCGAGCGACTGCACGATCTCCACATTGCGTCCGCCCAAGGCCGGCACGTCAAAATTTACGGGTCGCTCCACGCCGTTGAGGTCATCATTAAGCCCCGTGCCCGAAAGCACAAAGAGCGGCGCGGTGACACGGCGAAGGTTCATAACCTCGAAGAGGCGAGACTGCACAAAGTTCTTTATATTCTTGATGGCCACCTCGGTGGTCTCAGGCAAAATCTTCAGCTTATAATCAGCAGGTGTAACAAACATATTGGTAATTGATTTTTAAATTTGATTGCAAATTTACACAATATATTTCTAATATGCAACACAAAGAAATCAAAGAAAGCTCAACACACATATGCAGGTGTTCTTAACATTTCACCAATCATGAACAAAACGTGGAGCGAAAGGGTTCTTTATGTAACGTATAAAAATTGATACAAAGATGAAAAAGATTATTTTATTGCTCATGGTCATCATGATGTCAGTGAGCAGCTCGTATGCAATATTCGACAAATACACCATCAAGCGAGAGGAGCTTCCCGAGGAGGCACAGAACATGCTGAAGGAATACTTCCCAAAAGCCAAGGTGAGTATGATCAAGGTAGACAAGCACCTGCTCAAGAAGACCGACTATGATGTGCGTCTCGTGAACGGTTCAACAATAGAGTTCAACAACAAAGGGAAGTGGACATCGGTAGACTGCAAGACCCGCGAAGTGCCCTCCGGCCTGGTCAACAAGACCATCAAGAAATATGTAGATAAGAACTTCCCCGACACATATATTGTGAAAATCGAGAAGAAATCGGGAGGCACGGAGATTGTGCTGAACGATGGCATAGAGCTGAAATTCAACCTACTGAACCAAATCAAGAAAGTCGAGATGGAAGATTGATGCCGGCATGAAGCGCGGCGAAAATCAAGACACGCGGGCAGACTTATTTGGAAATTACGATATAAATTTGTAATTTTGCACCTCGTTAGCCGAAGAGCATCGCTCTTGGCCGACAGGTGGATAAATTTGGCTGCTTGCAACCACTGAAAAAAATGCTAAAACTGCTCCCTCGGTGCGGTGCAAACCGCGCGGAAGACAGCTTGGGCAACTTTTCAGAACGGCAATCGCAAGAAGCGGTTGTCATTTTTTTTGCACCCAAGCCTTAAAGACCTTAGAGACCCTAAAGCCCTTAAAGTCCTTAAAGACCCTAAAGACCTTAAAGGCCCTAAGGCCAAATAAAACAAAAAAACTTAACACTCAAAAAAATATGAACTACTTATTCACTTCAGAATCGGTGTCTGAAGGACACCCAGATAAAGTTGCTGACCAGATCAGCGACAACCTGCTCGACCAATTCTTAGCCCGCGACCCGCAGAGCCACGTGGCCATAGAGACCCTCGTCACCACCGGCCAGGTGGTGGTAGCCGGCGAAGTCACATCAGAAGCCTATGTTGATGTATTGGAGACAACCCGCGAGCTCATCAACAACATCGGCTACAACCGTGGCGCCTACCGTTTCGACGGCGACTCTTGCGGTATCCTCTCGACCATCCATGAGCAGAGCGGTGACATAAACCGCGGCGTGCGCCAGCAAGAAGAGGGAAAGGCAGAAGAGGAGCTCCAGGGCGCCGGTGACCAAGGCATGATGTTCGGCTACGCAGTAGACGAGACCGACGAATACATGCCCCTGACGCTCAGTCTCTCTCACCTTATATTGCGCGAACTTGCCGACATACGCCGCGAAGGTAAGGAGATGACTTATTACCGCAAAGGGAAGCAGGTGTCATATCTGCGTCCGGACGCAAAGAGCCAGGTGACTGTGGAATATGACGACAACCATCGCCCGGTGCGCATACACACAGTGGTAGTGTCGACACAGCACGACGAGTTCGTGCAGCCGCTCGAGCAGACCGAAGCTGCCATAAAGCAAGCCGACAAGGAGATGCTCGAGACAATCCGCAAGGATGTGACCGAAGTGCTGCTGCCGAGGGTGATCGCCAAACTGCCCACGGAGATTCAGGCCCTATTTGACGACAAACTGAAAGTGCATGTCAACCCCACTGGCAAGTTTGTGATCGGTGGTCCTCACGGCGACACCGGGCTGACCGGCCGCAAGATAATCGTTGACACCTACGGCGGACGCGGTGCGCACGGCGGCGGTGCATTCTCGGGCAAAGACCCCTCGAAGGTGGACCGTTCTGCAGCCTACGCATGCCGTCACATAGCCAAAAATATGGTGGCAGCCGGCGTGGCCCGCGAGATGCTCGTGCAGGTGGCCTACGCCATAGGCAAGGCAGAGCCGGTGAGCATATTCGTCAACACCTACGGCACCGGCCGCACCGGCCACTCCGACGCCGAGATAGCCGAAATAATCAAGAAACTCTTCGACATGCGCCCGTTCGCCATAGAGAAACGCCTCAAGCTCCGCGAGCCGATATACTTGGAGACAGCAGCTTACGGACATGTGGGACGCACACCGCAGGTGGTCACCAAGACATTCAAAAACCGCTACGAGAAAGAGCCGATAGTGCGCGAGGTGGAGCTCTTCACCTGGGAGAAACTCGACATGGTCGACACCATCAAGAAAGAGTTCGGCCTCAACTGATAAATTAATCAACAATTTACAACCGCATTATAGCCGCAGACACGCTTCTTTTCAGAGTCGAAGCGAGTCCGCGGCTATAAAAATGTTGAAAAAACCTAATAATTTTGGCTATTTTTGACAAAAGTGTTATCTTTGCACGTTTAATGGCAAGAAATACCAATTAAACAGCCTAACAGATAATCAAAAAAGACCTAAAATAAGGAATGGCAACATTAGAGAAAATCAGAAGCAAGTCAGTATTTCTGATCATTGTGATCGGCGTGGCATTGCTCGCGTTTATCGTCGGCGACGCTTTGACCAACAGCCGCAACATCTTCGGCGACCAGACAACGGTGGCCAAAGTCGGTAATTCGAAAGTGGATATCCACGATTATCAGCGCAAGCGTGAAGAACTCAACAACCAGCTCGAGGAGGCACGCCGCGCCAATCCGCAGCAGTTTGCCAACTTCGACACCCAGAAACTTCCTGAGATGGCAGTAGAGCAGCTTCTCCAGGAGGCAGTGCTTCTCAACGCCGCCGACAAGGCAGGTGTGCGCAGCTCAGGCAATCTTCTCCGCCACTACATGCTCGACAACGCCGGCAACCCCGAGGTTATGAAAGTGATTCGCCAGCTCAATGCAGCCGGCATAAGCGTTCAGACCCCCCAGCAGGCTTACGAGGTAATCTTCAACCCCAAGCGCTCAGGTCTCACCGACGCGCAGGTTGAGCCTTACCAGCGTGCATGGCTCGCAGCCGAGAAGGCCACCGAGAAGATGGTGCTCCAGCAGACTTACCAGCGTCTGCTCATCGGCTCCGTGAAGCCTAACGAACTCGACAAGAAAGCGCTCTATAACGACTACATCACAACCTCTAACGTAGACTTGGCATTCATGCCCTTCGGCGAACTCGATGCCAAGAAATATCCGGTGAGCGATAAGGAGATCAGCGACTACTACAACAAGCACAAAGGCACATTTGCAGTAGAGGAGCCCACACGCGAAATCAGCTTCATAGCAGTGCGCGTGAGTCCCTCAGATGCCGACATGAAGGCAGCGACTGACCTCGCCGCCAAGACAGCTGCCGCTCTTGCCAAGAGCGCACAGCTCCCCAAGGAAATCAAGAAAGAGGGTGTCAACGTGACACGCCACTCCGTACGCGCCACCGACCTGCCCACAGGCCCGGCCAAGGAATACATCATGAACGGCAGTCTCGACAGCGCCCGCCTCATCAGCAACGACATGCGCGGCTTCACCGCAATCCGCGTGGCTTCGCGCAACGCTGAGGTTGACTCTATCCAGATCAACATCGTGTCGGCAGCCAGCGAGAAGCTCGGCAACAAGGTGCTCGCAGCCCTCAACGCCGGACTCGCCGCTGACTCAGTGATGAGCAAATATTCAGCCGACAGCGTAGCTGCCCAGCTCAACCAGTGGATCGCGCTCTATGATGCAGACGGCGCCACCAACGCTCTGCCCAAGAATACACTCGACAGCCTCCGCAACGCCGCCGGCAAGTTCGTGGCCCTGCAGCAGGGTCCGCAGGGCATGGTTATGGCCCAGATCGTGAAGCAGAACGCGCCCGTGACCATCTACGAGTATGACGAGGCCACCTACACGCTCACCCCGAGCTCCAAGACCAAGGCTGACGCCCGCGCAGCATTCGAGAAGTTCCTCGGTGCCAACAACACCCCGGAGAAGTTCAACGCCAACGCCGAGAAAGCCGGCTACCAGGTGCAGAAGTTCACTGTGACAAGCTCGACTCCGGCAGTGCCCCGATTCCAGGGCATGGACAGCTACTACCCCGACTCGCGCCAGGTGCTCCGTTGGGTCATGATAGATGGCGAGAAGGGTGAAGTGAGCCACATCTACAACTCGAGCGACGCCACAAACCCCGCCATGTATGCCGTGGCTATCGACGACGCATACGAGGAGTATACACCGGTCGACAACGCCACACTCAAGGATTACATCACCAAGCGCGTGCGTGCCGACAAGGCCGGCGACCAGCTCGTGGCCCAGTATGGCAAGAACACCCAGAGCATGCAGAGCGCAGCCAAGGCCATGAAGACTGAGGTGCGCAATGTGCCCGGCTTCCGCTTCGGCAACAACCCCGGCGTGGGCGACCCCGAGGTGGCAGGCAAGATTGCAGGCTCCAAGGCCGACAAGAAAGTGAAGATCACCAAAGGTGCCGACGGCATCTACGTATACCAGGTCAGCTCTAACGGCAAGGAGAACTTCCCCTACAACGAGCAGCAGTATGCGCAGCAGTACTACCAGTTCGTAAGCCCGGACATGATGAAGATGCTCCAAGGCACTGACAAGGTGAAAAACAATATCTACAAATTCGAGGCCGGCGAGTAACCGCCGCCCCGACCGAATATCAAAAGGAGCGGCCCTGACCGGGTACGCTCCTTTTATTTGAATAACCCGACAATTATGGAGAAGACCAAACTAATCGGCATGAACCTCGCCGAACTTCAGGATGTGGCCTACAAAGGAGGCATGCCGAAGTTTGTGGGCAAGCAATTGGCCGAATGGATATATGCCAAAGGGGCAGAGAGCTTCGACGAGATGGTCAACATATCGAAGAAGAACAAGCAATGGCTCGCCGAGCACTACGAGATAGGACGCGAGGAGCCGACGCATCGCACACGCTCTGCCGACGGCACAGTGAAATACCTCTTCGCCACCCCGGTGGGCAAAGGCATAGAGTCGGTCTACATACCGGAGCACGACCGCGCCACGCTCTGCGTGTCGAGCCAAGTGGGCTGCAAGATGAACTGCTACTTCTGCGCCACCGGCAAGATGGGCTTCAAGGCTAACCTGCCCGCCTCGGCTATCATCAACCAGATACTCAGCATACCGCCCCGTGAGGCAGTGGCCGAAGGGCGCATGAACCCTCTGACCAACGTTGTATTCATGGGCATGGGTGAGCCGCTCGACAACTTCGAGGCTGTGGAGCGCGTCATAGAGATCCTCACCGCCCCGTGGGGACTGGCTTGGAGCCCGAAGCGCATCACCGTGTCGACTGTCGGCAAATTGCCCCAGCTTAAGGAGCTGCTCGACCGCACGCAGGTGCACGTGGCCGTGAGCGTACATACCGCCGACACGGCGCAGCGCGAGTCGATGATGCCAGCCCAGAAGGCATTCCCGATATCGTCGGTGATGAAATGCCTCTCGGCCTACGACTTCAGCCACCAGCGCAGGCTCTCGCTCGAATATATAATGTGGCGCGGCGTCAACGACGACATTGCCCATGCCGACATGCTCGTGAAGCTGATTGGAGACCAGCCCGTGCGCGTCAACCTGATACGCTTCCACGCCATACCCGGCGTGGAGCTGCACCCGGCCAGCGAAGAGAGGATGATTATGTTTCGCAATTACCTAAACCAGAAGGGCATAATCGCCACCATACGTGCTTCGCGAGGAGAAGACATAGAGGCTGCGTGCGGTATGCTCTCCACCAAAAAGGATTAACAGATGAACAATATACCGACAATAGGAATCACCCAGGGCGACCACAACGGCGTGGGCCTCGAGGTGACGCTCAAGGCCCTCGAAGATGAGACGATGCTTGAGCTCATCACCCCGGTGCTTTATGCCGACATGCGCCTTGTGGAACGAGCCATAAAGGAGTTCCAACTCGACATGCCACCATTCAATGTGGTAGGCTCGGCCTCGGAGGCCTCCGAAGGCTGCCTCAATATAGTAGACCTGAAACTCGCCGACGCCACCGTGACACCCGGCACCGCTACCCCAGCTTCGGGAGCCGGGGCCGTGAAGTCGCTGCGCCGCGCCATGGCCGATGTTAAGGCCGGCGAACTCGATGCCATCGTCACCGCCCCGATCTGCAAGGAGGCCGTGCAGGCAGATGACTTCCATTATTCAGGACACACGGAATATCTCGCTGCCGAGGCCGGCGAGGAATATCGCGCCCAGATGATACTCTTTGACGACCGTCTGCGCGTGGCCCTCGTCACCACTCACCTACCCCTGGCCGAGATACCCGCTGCTGTGACGGAGACAAAGATTGTGACGGCACTCGCCGACTTCGCGCGCACGCTCCGTGAGGACTTCAGCATAAGCCGGCCCAAGATCGCCGTGCTGTCGCTCAATCCGCACAGCGGCGACGGTGGCCTGCTCGGACATGAGGAGGAGAACGTGATAATACCCGCCATAGAGAATTGCTACGACACCGGCATACTCGCCTTCGGGCCATTTGCCGCTGACGGTTTCTTCGGTTCCGCCAATTACAGTCGCTTCGACGGTGTGCTGGCCATGTATCACGACCAGGGACTCGCCCCGTTCAAGACCATCGCCGGCGAGCGGGGCGTCAACTTCACGGCCGGACTCCCCTTCGTGCGCACAAGCCCCGACCATGGCACCGCCTTCGACATAGCCTGGAGCGGCAAGGCCGACCCGACTTCGATGCGCGAGGCCATATACAAGGCAATAGACATATGCCGCAACCGCACCATATATCGCGAGAATGCCGCCAATCCCCTCAAGAAGCAGGCTGAACGACAGGCTCGCCCAGAGCACCGCGAGCGCCCCGAACGTCCGGTGAAGAGCTTCGAGCCGAAAACCAACGACAGGACGCAAGGCGACATGCCCCTGAACGAAAGACCTCAAACCGACATCTCCCAAAACGACGAAGCATGAATTTCGGTATCATAGCCGCCGGTGAGGGGAGCCGACTCGTGAGCGAGGGAGTGAGCCTTCCGAAGCCGCTCGTAAGCATAGAGGGCAAGCCGATGATAGGCAGGCTGATCGGCATATTTGAGGATATGGGCGCCGAGTGTGTATGCGTGATTGTAAACGAGCAGATGACCGAAGTGGCCGACTATCTGCGCCGGCTCGCGCCGACTCTGCGGTGCCGCCTACAGCTTGTGGTGAAGAGCACACCGTCGTCGATGCACAGCTTCTACGAACTCGGCAGCCTGCTGCGTCCTTACGGCAGGTTCGTGCTGACAACGGTCGACACGATATTTCGTGAGGATGATTTCAGACGCTACGTGCAGGCATATGAGCAGGCAGGCCCGGAAGTCGACGGCATGATGGCCGTGACCCGGCACATCGACGACGAGAAACCCCTGTATGTGGAGACCGATGCGGAGATGAACATCGTGGCTTTCAGAGACAACGCGTGGCCGGAGGCCCGCTTCATCTCCGGCGGGATATATGGGCTAAGCGCAAGGAGCATAGACGTGCTCGACAAGAGCCTTGCCGACGGAGTGCAGCGCATGCGTAATTACCAGCGGGCGCTGGTGGCTGCCGGACTCAAGCTCAAGGCCTACGACATGGGCATGATACTCGATGTGGACCACGCGGAAGATATCCGCAAGGCCAACAACTTCATACATAACGAATCAGAATGTCAGAGATAAAGATTGCGGGGGTGATGCGAGCCGGTGCCTATTCCCCTAACAATATCGGCAACGATGCCGCCATATTCAATGCAGCGGCCGAACAGCTCCGCAAGCGCGGCTGCGAGGTGCATGTCTACAGCGAGGAGCAGTTTGTCGCTGCCGACATAGAGGAGGATGTAATCATCAACATGTGTCGCGAGCAGGCGTCAATACAGAAGCTCCAGCAACTCGAGGATGCCGGCAAGTTGGTGATCAACAGCGGTTACGGCATAGAGAACTGCACTCGTGAGCGCATGACACGCATCTTGCTGGCCAACGGCATAAATTATCCTGACAGCGTCATAGTCAACACCAACGAGGATGTGCGCCCCGAGCTCGAGAAGGCCGGCTTCGGGGCCTGCTGGATAAAGCGGGGCGACTTCCACGCCATGCACAAGGAGGATGTGAGTTATTGCCGCCACATAGAGGAGGCGCAGGATGTGCTCCATGAATACTTCTACCGGGGCATTGGCCGCGCCGTGATCAACCGTCACTTGGTGGGCGACCTTATAAAGTTTTACGGTGTGAGCGGCCAACCGTTCTTCTACTGGTTCTACCCCTTTGACGAAGGGCACTCCAAGTATGGTCACGAGATAGTGAACGGCAAGTCGCAAGGGTTGCCGTTCGACCTCGAGGGGCTCAAGCAGATGTGCCAGCGAGCTTCCGAGATTATGGATGTGAAGATATATGGGGGCGACTGCATAGTGGATGTCGACGGCACGGTGCGCATCATAGACTTCAACGACTGGCCCAGCTTCGCCCCATGCAGGGCGGAAGCCGCCCCGGCCATAGCGAAATGCGTGCTGAAAGCCATCAAAAGCCACACCCGCCGATAGCATAAAAATTACCTGAGAAATGGATAAACAGGAATATCAGTCCACGCTCAAATCGATGGACACTGAAGAACACATAGACCTCTACTTCTACCGGCCCATAGGCTATGCGTGGGCACGGCTGGCCCGCAAGTTGGGCATAAAGCCCAATGCCATCACCATCGCCTCCATATTCTTGGGAGTCGGTGCCGGTGTTTGTTTCTATTACAACAACCTTTGGATTAATATTCTGGGCATGCTGCTGCTCATATGGGCGGACTCGTTCGACAGCGCCGACGGCCAGCTCGCACGCATGACCGGCCAGTATTCGCGCATCGGACGCATACTCGACGGCGTGAGCGGCGACCTGTGGTTTGCGGCCATCTATGTGGCCATATGCCTGCGCGAGAATGCCACCTCTGAGTTTTTCATGGCTCATCAATGGGTGATTTGGGTAGTGGCCGTATGCACGGGGCTCTGCCATGCCACCCAGGCCGCCATGGCTGACTATTACAGGCAGTTTCACCTCTACTTTCTGAAGGGAGAGAGCGGCAGCGAACTGGAGACTGCCTCCGACTTGCGCGCCAAGTATGACACGCTGAGCTGGGGCAAGGACTTCTTCCGGAAGCTCGTCATGGCCTTCTACCTCAACTATACGGAGGGCCAGGAGAGGCGCACACCCGCCATGCAGCGTCTGCGGCGGGTGCTCCGCGAGAAGTTCCACGGCCATGTGCCGGAATCGTTCCGCAATGAGTTCCGCGCCCTCAGCCTCCCGCTGATGAAGTACACCAACATACTCTCGTTCAACTGGCGCACCATAGCACTATTCGTGGCCCTGCTGGTGAAGATGCCCTGGCTTTATTTTGCCTTCGAACTGACCGTTTTGAACGTGCTGCTTGTTTATATGATGATGAGGCACGAGAAAATCTGCCGCACCCTCACCCGCGAGCTGGAGCAAGGCAAATTCTGATGATAACCTCGTAACTCATAACTATGACTTAAAACTTAAATTATGAATCTTGACTTATCAAAAGTAAAGGGTCTCATATTTGACTATGGAGGCACACTTGACACCGGTGGCGACCACTGGAGCGAGATAATATGGAAGGCCTGGCAGCAGGCCGGCGTGGCTTGCACGAAAGCTGAGTTTCGCGAGGCTTATGTATATGCGGAGCGCGAGCTCGCACGCGAGCGTCACATACTTCCGGAGCATGACTTCCACGACATGCTCCTCATCAAGATGAAAATAGAGCTTACGTGGCTTGCCGAGCAGGGCAAGTTTGCCCCGGCCTCTATCGATGAGAAAGCCACCGAGACGGCGCGTCTATGCTATGAGTCTGCCAAGAGCAAGGTGGCCGAGGCTCAGCCCGTGCTGGAGATTCTCAGCAAGCAATACCCCATGGTGCTCGTGTCGAACTTCTACGGCAACATCGAGACTGTGCTCAAGGACTTCGGCATACGCCAATATTTCAAGGAGATAATCGAGAGTGCTGTGATAGGTGTGCGCAAGCCTGACCCACGCATATTCGAGCATGGTGTCAAGGCGCTCGGCCTCAAGGCAGATGAGACCCTCGTGATCGGTGACTCCTATCGCAAGGATATCGAGCCGGCAGAGTCAATCGGCTGCCAGGTGCTCTGGCTCAAAGGTAAGGGCTGGACACCCGAAGAGGATGCCCAACTGCACCCCAACACCATCACCGACATAGCCCAATTGCTCTCCATATTGGCATAAGTCCCGTCCCCGACGACCAACATTTTTGGGCGGTGGGGTCTAAGCCCAATTTATATATTTTAACATTATAACCATTAACCTGAACAAGATTAACTCTTTTTGGTTAGATAATGCTGATTTATACATAATTTAAGAAATAGGGTGTAAGATTTTCCCTAAAAAACTTTGCAATATGCAAAATTGGGAGTAATTTTATGCCGTATTTCCCTTGTCTGCGCCATATCGGCGGCGCAGCAATTTCCACTTACCTAACAAGGATACACATCAGGCAAGGATAAGGGGGCTTAATGGCCTGCTGCCTGATGAAACATATCAAGCATAGAAAAATAGAAAAAACACAAGATTTATCATGTCGACAAAAAAAGCTGAAGCTCCGAAGGGCAAGCTCGGAGTAATGGTGGTAGGACTTGGTGCCGTAACCACCACATTCATGACCGGAGTGCTCATGACCCGCAAAGGTCTCGCAAAGCCGGTCGGCTCAATGACCCAGTATGACAAAATCCGCGTAGGCCGTGGAGCAGACAAGAAATATCTCCACTACAAAGACATAGTGCCTTTGGCCGACCTCAACGACATCGTGTTTGCCGCATGGGACGTATATCCCTCCAACGCTTACGAGTCAGCAATCAACGCCGAGGTGCTCAAAGAGAAGGACATCAACCCGGTTAAGGAGGAGCTCGAGGCCATCAAGCCCCTCAAGGCAGCTTTCGACCACAACTATGCGAAGCGTCTCACCGGCGACAACATCAAGGCCGTCAAGGACCGTTGGGACATGACCGAGCAGCTCCGTGAGGATATCCGCAACTTCAAGAAGGAGACCGGTGTGGAGCGCGTGGTGGTGCTTTGGGCAGCATCCACTGAGGTGTATGTGCCGGTAGATGAGAAGATCCACGGTTCGCTCGCAGCCCTTGAGGCTGCCATGAAGGCAGACGACAAGGAGCATATCGCACCCTCCATGTGCTACGCATACGCTGCGCTCGCCGAGGGTTGCCCCTTCATCATGGGAGCCCCCAACACCACAGTCGACATCCCTGCCATGTGGGAGCTCGCAGAGAAGACCAAGATGCCTATCGCCGGCAAGGACTTCAAGACCGGCCAGACTCTCGTGAAGTCAGGCTTCGCCCCCATCATCGGCACACGTTGCCTCGGCCTCAGCGGCTGGTTCTCGACCAACATCTTAGGCAACCGCGACGGCCTCGTGCTCGACGAGCCGGCCAACTTCCGCACAAAGGAGGTCTCCAAGCTCTCCACACTCGAGAGCATCCTCGTGCCCGAGGAGCAGCCCGACCTCTACGGCCACGGCAACGATGAGGACACCCAGTATTACCACAAGGTGCGCATCAACTACTATCCTCCGCGCAACGACAACAAGGAGGGCTGGGACAACATCGACATCTTCGGCTGGATGGGTTATCCGATGCAAATCAAGATCAACTTCCTCTGCCGCGACTCAATCCTCGCAGCGCCCCTCTGCCTCGACCTCGTGCTTCTGAGCGACCTCGCGGCACGCGCCGGCCGTTACGGCACACAGCGCTTCCTCAGCTTCTTCCTCAAGAGCCCGATGCACGACTACACCAACGGCGAGGTGCCCGTGAACCACCTCTTCCAGCAGTACACAATGCTGAAGAACGCCATCCGCGAGATGGGCGGCTACGAAGCCGACGAAGAAATCGACTGATCACCACACCCGACACAAAAAACACCTCCCGGCTCCCGGGGAGGTGTTTAAGTCCGCGAAGGCTTCGTTAACTTCCTCGCACCTTTGATTGAGTTGAAGCTGCACGGCTCCGCTGAGGATGCCATACGTCAAATCGAGGAAATAGGCTGCTGCGACCCGTTCAAGTCTGACAAGCGTTCGATAATACGCATTGGGGCAGCCTTTGACGATAAGACACACGAACTCTCTGACTATAACATAGCATAAAAAACTGACTCGTTTTATCAGTTGTATTGATTTTGCATTTTCAGGTATGTGGATTCTGTTTGCTGTTTGCTCGGCCCTTGGGCTTGGCTTTTATGACGTGATGAAGAAGTTGTCGGTGCGCGACAACAATGTGCCTATAGTGTTGTGGTTCAACACCCTTTTCGGCACTCTTCTGATGTCGCCTGTGATTGCGAGCGATTTCATAAATGGTTTTGACGGTCTCTCCGGATTGCCTTATGGTCATCTCTACATCATGGCCAAGGCGGTGATTGTGTTGTCGTCCTGGCTCTTGGGCTATTTCGCCATCAAGCATCTTCCGCTCACCATTCAAGGGCCTATCAACGCTTCGCGGCCGGTGCTTGTGCTGGTCGGCGCTTTGCTGATTTTTGGCGAACGGCTCAACCTGCTGCAGTGGGTCGGTGTGATGCTGGGTTTCCTGTCGCTCTTTCTGATTAGCCGCATCGGAGCGCGCGAGGGGTTCTCATTCAAGCACAGCCGCTGGCTCTGGATGTCGATTGGAGCCACACTGTTGGGTGCGGTGAGCGCACTTTACGACAAGTTTCTCATGCAGTATCTGCCACCGTTGGAGGTGCAAGGCTGGTACTCGCTCTATCAGCTAATGCTGATGTCGATAATCGTGTTAGTACTTAGGGCCAAGCCACTTACCTCAGGAGAGAAGACGCACGTCCGTTTCAAATGGCGGTGGACCATCTTATTCATCTCCGTGTTTCTGACGGCAGCCGACATTGCCTACTTCTACGCCTTGTCGCTGCCCGGCTCCATGATTGCCGTGATATCCATGATACGACGCGGCAGCGTGCTTGTATCGTTCTGCTACGGCGTGTTCGCCCTGCACGAGCGCAACATCCGCGCCAAGCTCATCGACCTCGCGATACTGCTCGTGTCGCTACTCCTGCTCATCGTCGGCTCCGCCTGAGCCGCGAGCTTCTTTTTCATACATTTTCTTGATAATGTGGGCCATGTGCGAGCGGGTTATGCTTTCTTTTTTCCACTTTGATTTTTCTTTGTTGTCGTCGCCGGAGGCCCCTCCCTCACAGTAGCTTCGCGACACATATCCGGCTTCGCCGGGACATATTTTTTGCTTGGAGAAATTGTGATATATCTGTAAATCAAGCAAATATATCAATATTATTCAAAATCTCAAAATTTAAATCGCTGATTTATGCCATTTCCTCATATTTTAAATTGCTGATTTATGCCATTTCCTCATATTTCATGTTTAATTTTATCGCACGAGGAATCAAAGGAAATAAAGGAAATTCGCTTCGCTGCCACTTGTTTGTTGTGGCAGCGAAGCGAATTTATTCAGTATAAGATGTCAGGAGCAGCACGATGTTAAGGACAGCGCGATGTCGGTGTCAGCGCGATGTCATTGTCAGCGCACTATGATCTTCTCGGTGTTTGCGCCGTTGCGGCGGATGTATATGCCGGGTGTTACGTTGGCTTTTCTGATGCGCAGGCCGTTGAGGTCGTAGAGTTCCTTCATACCCTCACCGGCGGCCGGGTCGGCAAGCGAGTCGTCAATGCCCGCTTCCACCATCACGTTGATGGTGTTGGAGGGCTCTGCCTCGCCGTCGGGATATACCGCACTCACGAATATGTTGCCGAGCGCCGCGCCAGACTCACGCGCCACACCGCGCAGCGTATGTGTGGTCTCCGATGCACCAATCAGCTGGTCGTTGAGACAACCGCCATTGTCGGCATCATACACACGATAACCGAGCAGCGGACATTCATCAATCTCCGTGATGCGGATATTGTCGACCCACATGGCCGGCGAATACTTACCCTTGGCCGTGAAATGAAGCGCAACACGCTTCGCCTCAGCCGGTATGCCGTCGAATGTCACCTCGTGCATCTTATTGTCTTGCGGCAACTTTGAGTCGTTGTAACTCGTAGATTTCACTGAGCTTACAGTCTGCGTGAAATTGGTCTGCGGATTCAGTATATCAAACTCCGCGTCGGTCGAATAAAGCAGAGACACCTCATAATCATTACCCCAGCTCGACACCTGCTTCAAGCCAAGAAGCATGCTCAGCGACATGCGGCTACCCTCCTTGCAGTTGATCTCCGGAGAAATCAGCCAGTCGTCCTGCTGCTTATTGCTGGCCACGGCAACGCCGATACAGTTCCTGCCGTCCAAGCCGCCGGGAGTCGATACATTCTCCACAAACATGAACTCAGTGCCGCTCACATTATACCACGTATCGCCGGGGGCATTGTCGAGGTCCACCTGCGTCCAGCCATTGAACGGGCCGTTAGGATGCTCAGCCAAGGCTGCGTCCTCAAACGATTCAGTCATAGCCACAGGCTCATAAGCAAGGTCCTTGGCCGGAGCCCACTCTATTACATACTCACCATTCTCGCCGCCGATGCGCTTGAGCTCAGTAGCCGAAGCTCCGGCACTGTAGCCCACTGTAATATCGACAGACTCAGACTCATCGTTGGCCGGGTCAGTGTCGCCTACGCAACTCACACGAGCTGCAAAAGAGAAATCCGCACCGTTCACGATGTGACCGCTCGTCACAGGCACATCCACCGTATACATCACCGAGCCGATGGCAGGCACATCCTGAAGCTCGCCAATCGAAATCGTCTCCGGGAAGTCACTGATAATCTCCACAGTATAATCGGAAGCCGGAATCACGTTGCCACTATTGTTGTCAATCTTGAGCAAGAGCTTTGCGGAAGTTCCGGCATTGACCTCGGAAGTAACATCAAATGCGGCCACGGCGAGGTCCTTCTCAGCGAGCTTGAACACCTTTACGGCATCAATCACCACCGACTGACCATAGGCACTCTCGCCAAGCAAGCCGACGCGGAACGTAGATGCACCCTCTGCAATCGAAGAACCCAACTGCACAGTGTGGACACTCCACTCTCCTACAGGCTCACCCTTCGGAGTAAAGACAGCATCAGGCACATCCACCCAATCACCATAGTCGCTCGACACCTGCACCTTCATCACGTCGGTGCCCGATGCGATATGGTACATCGCGAACGTAAGCACGATATTGCCACCCTCTGTGCAAGCCAATGGAGGAGTGGAGAGGCGTGCGCTGTTGTTGCGCTGTATGCTGTAAGAATCATAAAGGAGCAGACCACCGTCGGCATCATACGGTTGGCAGGTTATCATGCGCGATTCCATCTTATCCTTAGCCTGCCAGTAATAATTGCCATATGAGTTGCCGGTCACAATCAGATTGTCCCACATGGGGCTGATAACGGCACCGGCAAACGAGTCGGCAAACGGCAAGTTTGCGCTGCCAATCCTGATAGCCGGGGTAGATGCAGGCTCGGAAGTCTTTGCAGCCGGGCCATATTTTGCAGCCACTTTATACTCCAACAGCTGGAGGCCGTCGGGGGTAATATCTTCGGCAAACGAAGTGTCGGCGAGGTCGGTAGCCACGACAGTCTCCACACCATCGAGCACACGCGTCACCGTATAGCTGAGTTTTTCGGGAAGCAGAGCCACGCCATGCACACCCTCAGTTGGGGCAGTCCAGTTTGCGATGCACCGTGTGCCATTGAGCGACAACTGTGCATCGACCGGGGCCGTGGGGGTCTCCGGACCCACATAGGTCTCACAAGTGAGCTTCTCGCTCACATTCTCACCGCTCACAATCTCCACGGCATAGCTCACATTGCCCGTTTCGCCGCGCTTCTCGCTAATCTCAACCTTCTCGCCGGGCTGCGCAGCCACACCATTCTTTATCTTCTGGAAGCCGCGATACAGATTGTATGCGGGCGACTCGAGCGGTTGGCCGGTGAGTGTGGCGGTTGGCATCGTGAACGACACCTTGACCGAGAGCGCACCATCCGGGTCGGCAGTCACGACGAAGTCGGCAGGCGACTCGGGTATCGGCGATATGCCACGGTTTTTCAACTTCGCCTCCTTAAGGTATATGGAATTTGGCCCCGCATTGAACGACAACCGGTAGTTGCCACTCTCCTCCACCACAAACGACACTTCATGGGTCGGAGCAGGTTCTGCGTAATTCTCATAAGGCACCTTATCTATCTTGGCGAGTTCACGATAAGCCGACAAATCATCACCTTGTCCCAATGAGACAGTCAGCGTGCTCTTGCCGCCATATGATGACATGTAAGAAGTCGGCTTCACATAGAGCACATACATATTACCCGATTCGAGGGGGATGTCGGCAGTGGTGAGAGTATCGTCATAATACCCCTCAGTGATATTGTAACTGTACATCTGCACATAGCCGCTGTAGCCATATGTCCAGACAACGACATCATCGCGGTCATAGCGCGGACTCGACTGCGTGCATGCGTTGAAATTATCTCTGACCAGAAGGTCATACACCTGCTGCTCCTCTTGCGCGAGCATCGGAGAAACGGTAAGCAACGACAGCATCAAGGCCGGTAAAAATCGTTTCATAAATTTTATTTTAAGTGAATAAAAATCAGAGGCGACTCCAATCTCTAACCTCTAACATTCTAACCCCTACTCCCTAACCTCTAACCTCCTAACCCCTAACTTCCTAACTTTCTAACTTCAAATTGTCAAGTTGCTTTGCAACTTGACAATTTGAGTGAAGATTTATTTAGCGTAAACAGGACGCACCGACATGCCCATGCCCTTATAGGTTGTGGTGTCGAGCTTGTATGTGCCCTCTTCCATATAGAATTTCAGCACTGTGCAGACCTCATGGTCGGTGGGTTTGCCGCTGGCCCAAGTCTCCGCGCCTTCATCGCCGGTCAGATAGTAACCCGACGAGATGGGGCTAAGGAATCCGCTGGGCTTGCCGGCGTAGGTGAGGAACTGCATGGCCGGGAGGCGAATGCTGTTGCCGTTGGGTCCAGTCACGATTGCATCATAGCCGGAGCGTGTCCATGTACATTTCTCTATAAGTTCCTGCATCTCGGCGGCAGTGGGGAGTCTCCAGTCATCATTCCAGCACATTGTGGCCGGGTCATACTCGGTGCCGCAGATAGACTCGCCGAGGTCAACGTAGCTGTCGGAGATGGGGTCGTAATGTATGTAATTGAAGCGGTGAGAATAACGTTTCACCTCAGTCTCGCCCCAGCAGAAATAGTGGCCCGAAGGGCTGCCTACGGTTCCGCCGATGTTGAAAGGTGCCCATTTCACCGAGAGGCCGAGGTCAACCGGCTCATTGGGAGCGAGATAAGAGACCGTGCGCGAAGGCACCGGGCCATACACCGCACGCACGCTGAAGCCCACGTCGGGATAGTCGTAACCGTCGGCGGCATGGTTGGTGGCATCCATGTTGGCACGGTAGTTGCGGCACTCCTCATCCGGTTCGCCGTCATATTCGCTCGATGTCCAATAGAAGCATCCGAGCTGGTCGTGGGTATGCTCCTTGCCCACCATGTTGCCGGCAGCAGGGAAGAAGATTGAATTGCCGTTGATGTTGGAAGTGGCACGGCATCCGGCCACACCGTCGATGGCTGTCCATGTCCACTTGGAGTTCTCTATCAGCTCCTTCCACTCCTCGCGGGTGGGGATGCGCCACTGCTCGCCCCATTTCACGTGGGCCACGTCATAATTGGTGCCGGTCATCGTGGAGCCCAATTTATAATACTGCTCCCATTCATCCATAAACTGATCGGGGTCATAGTCCGGATTAACCCACTGGTAGTTCTCCACGGTATACTCGCTCTTCGGCTCAATCTCGCCATAGGCATAGAAATTACCATAGTCAGAGGGCATTGTGGCGCCCACGTTCCATGCCGCCCACTTCACCGAGAGACCCATGTCGACGAGCTTATTTTCGGGGTCGATGGGCATTTCACCCTCCTTCTCGAAGGCTATTTTCGACACGTCGGTCACCTTGATGGTCTGCGATGTGCCATCCATCATATATATGCGCATGATGCGCTGTTCCTGGGCCGAAGCTGTGAGCAAGCCCATCGAGATGAGTGCGAGAGTAAAGATTTTCTTCATGTTATGCAGTTTTAATTTTATGCTTGTTGTTGATTTTTCTTTGTAATGCGGCTCCATGCGAATATCACATAGCCAGCTTCAGGTATCACATAGCCACCTTCAGGGCCATCTTGCCCACCTTCACCACGAGCGTGGCCTTGGAGAAATCGGCACGGTCAATATCCACCTCGCCGGAATCTCCCGCACAGCTATTGAGCAGCACCTTGCCCGAGAGGTCGGTCACAACCACCGGCACGCCGGCCTCCACATTGCGGAAATGTAAGCCTGCTGCATCGGCGAAGAAGTAGATCGCCTCTGCTTCGGCAAGCTCTACAGCCGACAGGTTTTTCTCGAAGGTGATTGCAGCCACATTGTCGAGGTCCATAACAAGCGGGGAGGAAGCATCCTTGCTACCGATGCTCAGTTTGTCAGACAAGAAGCTGATTTCGGGCTCCTGGCTGAACAGGTAAATCACACTCTCGCCATCATGCGGCGTGACGCGCAGGCCATCTTCCGCTAACAACGGAAGACCTACCGCCACCAAAGCCGCCAATAGTAAATTTCTTTTCATATTGATAAAGTTGATAAATTTGTTGCCTCAAAAGGAAAATCAAGAAAATATACACATCAAATTAATACATTTCATATCTCTTAACATTCCACACTGCAAATCTAAACAAATATTTAGAAACCGACATGTAATAAAAGTTAATAATTGTTAATACACGAATATTTCAAAACAAATATACAAAACAGCCACTCCCCACCTTGCAAATTGCAGCCACAAACACCAAAAACGCGACAATGAAATTTGTGGTCACCGTCGCCAGAAGGAGGGGACGAAGAGCACGAGGTAGGTGAAAATCTCGAGGCGGCCGGCAAGCATCAGGGCCGTCATCAGCCATTTCACCGCATCGGGGAGCAGCGCGAAGCCCCCCGCCTCACCGGTGGCACCATAGCCCAAGCCGTTGCATCCCATGCACGACGACACCATAAACAATGAGTCAGCGAATGAATAGCCGAAAAATGTAACCACGCAAGTACCCACCACAGTGAGCAGCAAGTATATGGCCGTAAATGCCGCCACGCGCGACACAAGGCTGTTGTCGAGCGCACTTCCATACAGGCGCACCACATACATGCGCTTCGGGAAAGCCGTGACGCGCACCTCATTTTTCAAGTTCTGCCACAACACCACCAGCCGGTCCACCTTGAGTCCGCCGGTGGTAGAACCCGCGCAAGCCCCGCAAGTCATAAGCATTATGGTGAGCGTCAACGCATACGGACCCCAACTCTCCGCACCTGTCACCGAAAAACCGGTCGAAGTGATGGCCGACACCACATGAAACATCGGATAAATCAGCAACTCATCCACCCCATGAGCCTCCCCCCTCAACAATGCCGAAATCAACAAAGAGACATAGCCAACAAGGATGATGCCGGTGAAAACCCTGACCACAGCATTTCCGAAAAAACCCTTAGCATCACCCTTATAGAGGTTGAACATCGCCATAAAGTTAAGACCGGCCACAAACATCACCACCGTCAGCACGCAAAGCACATAGTCTGAATGCCAATACATCACCCCCTCGCTGCAAGTCGAGAAGCCCCCCGTGGCGATGGCGGCAAACGTGATGCAGACACTGTTGAAAAAATCCATCGGTCCGGCCCAAAGCGCCAAAATAGACACCACGGTCAGCACCACATACACACCCCAGAGCGATATGGCTGTCTGGCGGATGCGCGGATGTATCTTGTCGTGAGTTATGCCCGTGGCCTCGGCATTAAACATCGATATGCCCACCGACTTGTTGAGCTCCGGGAGCAATGCCAGCATGAAGAGTATTATGCCGAGGCCACCAATCCATTGGCTGAGAGCACGCCAAAAGAGAATGCCATGCGACATAATCCCCGCATCGGGTATTACGCTCGCCCCGGTGGTGGTATAGCCAGATATAATCTCAAACATAGCGTCGGTAAACCCAAGCGGATGGCTGCAAGTCATAAGGGGTATTATACCGAAAAGGCCAAACACAACCCATATGAACGCCGTGATTATGAAACCCTCGCGTGCACGTATTGTATCGCGGTGATGCCGGGTGCAGAGTATGGCCACACTGCCGCATACGGCTGCCGCTGCCGCCGCAATAAGGAAAGTCAGCCAATCACTCTCTGCATAGATAAGACTCACTAACATCGGAAGCAGCAATATGATTGAATCAATTATCACGAGACGGCCAACTATATTGACCATTGAGCCTATTCGCAACGAAGTCCGCATCTCTCCAATCCGTATAATAAAGTTACCTGAAAAGTCTCTTAACCTTCTGCAACGAGCCGGTGAGAAAGAATACCACCACATGATCGCCGGGTCTTACATGCGTGCGGCCCTCCACGAGCTGCCCCTCGCCGCCGCGCACCAAGCCGGCTATCGTAAGCCCTTGCGGCAACGAGAGTTCGCATATCGGCCGCGACACTATCTTAGAATCTTCACCCGCCACCATCACAGTCACCTCTGCCTTATCGGTGGCCAGGCATTGCGTGGTGGCCATCTCTGAATCGAGAAGCATATTCATCACCATGCCCGTGTTAAGCTGCTTCTTATTGACTATCTTATCTATGGCCAGGCTCTCTGCCTCTTCCATATATTGAAATTCCTCTATGCGGGCGAGCGTCTTTTTCACACCATGCTCCCTTGCCACCATGCACGACACTATATTGGCCTCCGAACTACCCGTAAGAGCAAGAAACATGTCGCAACCCTCTATCCCCTCATCCTTCATGGCCACGACATCATTGGAGCGGGCATTGACAATCACGGCATCAGGAAATTTGAAAGCCATCTCCCTGCAACGCGCTCGGTCAGGGTCAATTACTGTCACACCCCCTCGCGACTCCAGAAGACGCAGTAGATTCTCCGTGACTCGTCCCGCGCCTGTGATCATTATCTTGCTGATTTTCGTAGAATTTCTACCGCACAAATCGTGCAGCATACCAACATTTGACGGCAGCAGCGATATATAGAGGGTGTCGCCGGGGAGCACACGGTCATCACCGCGCGGTATGATGGCATTCCCTCCGCGCTTTATCACGGCCACATGGAAGAACTTTGGCGACGAAGCAAGTTCGCGGAGCGTCTTGCCGGCAAAAGCGTCATCACCGTTGACCCTCACCCCCACCACGAGCAGCTTGCCATTTTGCAACCTAAACCAGTCGGTAGCCCAGTTATGACGTATGAAATGGAGCGCAGTCTCAGCAACCATCCTCTCCGGATATATGGTCTGGTCCACCCCTTTATCCTTAAGAATTGCCGCCACGTCGGGCCGGCCATACTGAGGGTGGTCCACACGGGCCACACAGCGGCGTGCCCCACACCCCTTGGCGAGTTCGCACGCCACCAAGTTGACATTCTCATCGGGGGTGACTGCCACGAACAAGTCTGCACCGGCCACCCCACACTCATGCAGCGAGTCAACGGCGGTGGCACAACCTATTGACGTCATGAAGTTGGATGTGGAATCAAGTTCCTGCAGCCTGTCGCGGTTGCTGCCGAGCAGTGTCACATCCTGTCCCTCCACCGAAAGCATCTCTGCCAGATGCGTGCCGGTCTCACCATCACCGGCAATCAATATTTTCATAGTATTAATACATTAGAGTCCCCAAGTCAAAATATTTGCGGATATACTAAAGTTTCATCTCGTGCTGACTGCCGGCACGCGTCGACAATCAGCTCTGCTGCATATTCGGCGGCGACGTATGTGCCGAGGCGCCGCTGCATATTGCGGTAACCCTGCAGCTGGAAGTCGCGCTTGGGCGAGGGCTGCAGCAGCGGCGAGAGCTCGCGAGCTATCGAATCTATCGTGCACTTATGCACCAGCAGCTCAGGCACTATGCAGTTGCCTACTATCAGATTAGGGAGCGACACATATTGCACCTTGAGCAGCTTCTCCATAATCTTGTATGATATGGCCATGCCGTTGGCTCTGTATACAACCACCTGCGGTGTGCCTATCAGCGCGGTCTCGAGCGTGGCCGTGCCGGACGTGACCACTGCCGCACGCGCATACTTAAGCAATGTGGGTGTGCTGCCAAACACCAATTGCAAGCCCGGGTCCTGAGCTATCTCGCGATAAAACTTCTCTCCCACCGAGGGAGCCGCCCCGATCACATACTGGAACTCCGGAAAACGCTTCGCCGCTTCTATCATGAGAGGCAGATTGTTGCGAATCTCGCCACGCCGCGAACCCGGCAGCAGCGCTATTATGGGCTTGTCGGCATCGAGGTCATGACGCTCCACAAAATGCTTGAGCGGAGGGAGATGCCCCAACGAATGGGCCACCTCCTGCACCGAGGGGTTGCCCACATAAGTCACCTCATAGCCATGCTTCTTATAGAAGGGGACCTCGAAAGGAAGAATGGAGTACATGCGGTCCACATACTTCTTAATCTGCTTGACGCGATACTCCTTCCAGGCCCACACCTTGGGCGATATGAAATAATGCACCGGCACACCGAGCTTGTGGGCATACTTGGCCATGGTGAGGTTAAAACCGGGATAATCCACAAGAATCAGCGCATCCGGCCGGTAATCGCGCAGCAGGCGCTTCGCCTGCTTCAGATTGCGCCAGAGGGTGGGGAGCTTGCGGAGCACCTCGCTGAAGCCCATCACGTTCATCTTGTCGTAATGCAGGTCGGGGTTGCAACGGGCCTCGGCGGCCATACGGTCACCCCCGAAAAAGCGGAACTCCGCCTCGGAGTCAAACTCCTTCAAATATTTTATAAGTTGTGAGGCATGCAGGTCGCCAGAGGCCTCACCGGCTATAAGCATGTATTTCATCAAAAATAAAAACGGTGGCAAAAGCGTTTTTAATATATGAGACACGCGCAATTTACTGTTTTGGCCCTGCTCGGCCTACTGACTTCCCTGATTTTCACCACGGTCACAACTTCATGTATCAGCGACGAGATGACCACATCAAGCCATGATGTGCTCAGTTTCTCACGCGACACGGTGAATTTCGACACCGTATTTACCGACCTCGGCACGCCGACGGCCCGCCTCGTGGTGCGCAACCGCGCCAAGAAGGGCCTCAACATATCCTCAATCCGCTTCAAGAACCCCAACTCCAACTTCTCGATGAATGTGGACGGCATGAGCGGACGTGACTTCAAGGATGTGGAGATCCGCGGCAAGGACTCCATATTCATGTTTATAGAGTGCTACATACCGGAGACGCAGGGCAATGCCGCCGGCTTGGTGGAAGATGCCATTGAGTTCGTCACCAACGGCGTGACGCAGACCGTAAGGCTCGAAGCATACGGACAGAATGTGACGCGTCTGCGCAACGTGCGCGTCAAATCGGACATGACATTGACAGCCGACCGCCCTTACGTGGTGTTTGACTCGCTGACCGTGGAGCCATCTGCCACGCTCACGATACAGCCCGGCGCACAGGTGCTTTTTCACGACGGGGCCTCGCTCGTGGTGGAGGGTAAGCTGCTCGCCACCGGCTCACCGGGCAAGATGATAGCCTTGCGTGGAGACCGTCTCGACAATGTGCTCCCGAATGTGGAATATGACATCATGGCCGGACAATGGAAGGGTGTGCGAATCGCCCCCGGGTCTTTTGACAACCGTCTGGACTTCGTGGACATGCGCAGCACCGTGCATGGTCTGCTCGTGGACTCATGCGCTGACCTCTCGCGTCAAAAACTCACCATCACCAACTCCTGGCTGCACAACTCGCAGGGAAGCGTGCTGCAGTCGAAATATGCCAAGGTAGACGCATATGGCGTATGCTTCTCCGAAGCTGCCGACGCAGTGGTGAGCCTCACCGGAGGCTCTCATGAGTTCCTGCAATGCACCATCGCCAACAATTACCTCTTCTCCGCCATACGCAACCCGTTGGTGTCGCTCTATCATGTGCTTGAGAAAGACCGCCAGCCCGGCAACGCGCAGCCGCTGATGAAGGCATCGTTTGCCAACTCGATAATATATGGTCTTACCGACGACCTTAACATCGGTGACTTCACGGACTCCGATGTATATTTCAGATATGTATCGTTGAAATCAGGCGGCAAGGATGACGAGCATTTCCTGAATTGCCTGTGGGAGACAGACCCTATATTCTACACGGTGCGCTCCGACTACTACTTCAACTACCGCCTGCAGGAAGACTCCCCCTGCAAGGCAGCCGCCGACCGCGCCTTGGTGACACCGGTGGTGCAATACGACATGGACGGCACGGACCGCCTCGGCGGCGAGGGTCCCTCACTCGGTGCCTACCAATACGTCGCAGTCCCTCAGAATTAAAGACTTGCATGGTCGTCGCCGGAGGCTCCTCACTCGGTAGCTTCGCATCGTTAAGCAAAACCTTGAAGCCTATTTCCTTTAATTCCTTTGATTCCTCGTGTGATAAAAAGTGTAAGATTCATAATGAATCAGAATTCATTTTTTGGCACGAGGAATCAAAGGAATTAAAGGAATTTCGCTTCGCGACTCTGATGAAAGAAGACATGGTCGCTTCGCGACCATGTCTTGATTTCACTCCGTGAAGGCGTAAGGCTCCACACTGAGAATCAGGATAAAGCGGCCATCGCCCGTATGCTGTTTGTCATCAAGCAGGCGGACATCCACGAGACTGCCGTTGTGCTCACCCACCGCCTCGAAAAGGTCGTCGGTGGCAGTGTTGAGGTCGAGCGCCAAGCCGCTATCGTACATCTCCTGAAGCAACGAACCGCAAAATTCCGACTGGCTGCTGATACTGCTCGCCTTGGTGTCGGACGTATAAGGGAATAGGAAGAAATAGCCATAGTCTGCCACTCCCTTACGCTCTGACCCGTTGTCATAACGAGCCATTGCGCTGACCTGCGGGCGCATGCCATAATAATCCACCACAAACCCGTCGGCAGACTCAAGCCAAAGAGCGTCAACATCTTCCTGCGGAGAGACACCAAGTAGCGTGCGTGCCTGATGCACGCACTCATCCTTGCAGACATTGGGATCCACCACGCCATACACCTTCGAGACCATGTCGCCGGCGGTCAGACTTACAGGCACCGGTATCTCTGTGACAGCCTCCTTCGCGGAATGGATCGACGAGTCTGAAGTGCCCTGCATGTCAATAAGAGTCGATATCTCCTCCACGCTCATAGTGGAGAAGCCGACGGCATGAGCCGCCCCACCGGCCAGCAACGTCAGTACGGCCCAAATGAAGATGTGTCTGTATGGTATCATATCCCTACGGTTTTTATATCTGTATTAACCTTTCACAAAATGAAGTTGCAAAAAGTCACCTCTATATTCTATAATTATATAACCCGGCTCTTACAGTTTTTGTTCCGTAAAGATTCCATAATATGTTATAAAACACTTTTTTAACACTTGGTCTTAATTTTAACACATCGCACTCTGCAACTATCCTATGCAGGGCCGCGGCAAGAGCAACAGTACTGCTCATTAATTTTGGAAATTCCAAAATTATCGCTAATTTTGCCACGCATTGGTTCACTCACGCAGTGATTAAAAGGGAACCGGGTGAGAATCCCGGACAGTCCCGCTGCTGTAAGTTGCCGTGAACGGATGACGCACAATGCCACTGACTATGCTGAGACACCTACCCCATTAGGCCGAGTGTCACAAGCCGTCGGGAAGGCGCGCCACACCGGGCAATAAGTCAGAAGACCTGCCATGCCTTCGCTAACCCTAAAGTCTCGAGGAAAGACATGAAAGGATTCATCCTATTTAAAATAATTACTAACCTTAAATTTCAGTAAAGCGATGAAACACAGATTTACTCTGTTTTCACTGCTTCTGCTGTCGTTGCTTCATCTCGTGCCTTTATGGGCGCAGGATGAAGGCTTCGTCACGCAGTTGCAGTTCGGCCGGCAGACCGTAACTGTTCCGGCCAACGGTGAACTGGTCTTTTATGATTTCAAGGGAACCGACGAAATTGCATCAAACAATTCGAACAACCAGCACTCCCTGACAGTTTTCAAGCCTGCCCAAGAGGGGATGTCGGTGCAAATCACATTCGAGAGTATCGACATCAGAAACGACGGTTCTTCTTACCCGGGCAAAGTGCTGGTGTATTCCGGAGACCCAGACCCCGGCAATCAGTTTGCATGGGCCACCAATTACTCTTCTGTGACCGGGTCTATGCTGATGCCCGACGGTGAAATTCTCGCCACTCTCGACGGCACCTTCTCTGGCCTTACCTACCACTCCACGGCCTCCGACGGATCTCTCGGAGTGGGCGTACTCTGGCGTTATGCCAAAGCCTGCAAAGGATGGGTGGCCAAGGTGAAATGCGTGACGCTTACCGACATGCAGATCACAGGCGCGGCCTCTGATTATACCGGAGTAGCCGCTTCCCCCCGCAGCAAGACAAATGTACCCCTGGCGCACGCCACTATAAATGCAGAGGGCGTGATGAACCCCGACCACATCACCGGCATTCACTTCTCTCTGCCGCTTAACCAAGATGTTATTGACCCGACGGCTGTGAAGCTATATGCCGACGGCCGCGACGGAGTGGCCGGCGCCACGCCTCTGGAGACAACCATCATCGCCGACGAAGATGGATACCTGATCACCCTGGACGAGGAAATCTCCTCCGGCACAAACTGGTATACACTCGCGACCGACATGCTCGGCACAGCCAAGGTCGGCGACAAGGTCAAGGTCGTAATCGACAAAGTCACCACAACGGCGCATCCCGACGGCGTCATCCCATTCAGTGCTGCGGATGCCGTAGAAATTTCCAATCCGGCGATCGTATGTCTCAATCCCGGAGAGCAGACCATATATGTCGACCATACCCCGCTCGCATTCTATGATGATGGTGGACCCGATGGGGATGTATCGTCCAAACTTTCAGGCAAGGTGACCTTCATACCTTCGGTTGAGGGTGAAAAAGTGCAGATTGACTTCACCAAGATAAAAATTGGCAAAGGAACAATATATTGGCAATACATCAACGTATACAACGGCACAGAGACTTCGCAGGCCAACCTCATAATGTCACTTCGTTGCGATGACACGGCACTGATCCACTCCACATCGCCCGACGGTGCGCTGACAGTGGAATTCGGCGACAACGGATCGTCATATACCGGTGAGGGCTTCGAGGCCGAGGTCAGTCTGTTCAAGCCACAAGCCATGGAATTTGTTGACATGGCAATGACCGGCATTTCCGAAGCGACTGTCAGGGCCGGTGCGCAGGCTGTGCCCATGGCCACAGTAAATATCGTGACCCGCAACACTGAGCCGGTGCTCACGCTCGACTCATTCACCCTCGCCTCCACAGGCACATCGGGAGTTGTGGATACGGCATTCCTCGCTACAGCATCAGACTCCCCCAAAGTACTCGCCACAGCCACCGAAAGCGACGGCAAAATCACGTTCACGCTTGCCCAACCGTTCGCACTCTCCGAGGGCGACAACATACTGATGGTGCTCGCAAACGTAAGCGACAAGGCACTCAACGACCAGGAAATCAAACTCTCCTTAGCGTCGACAGTGCTCGGCGGAGTAAGCCATGAAGGCGACGGCACGACTGTAAGCCGTAAGATATACAACAAGGTGGTATCGGATGCCGGCACCCAGGATGTCACAATTTATGGCAAATGGGAGGTCTCCAACAAACCTTCCGATTATTCATACTATGGATATGACCACATACCGGGCGACCAAGTGATAATAATCCGTCCCGGTGTGGAGGGCGCGATGACCCAACTCACATTCTCGAAGTTGGCAATAAGATTTCCAAGCTACTACGGCAGCAACCCGAAATTCAAGGTGATAAACGGTGCCGGCACAACCGGGACCGTACTCTTCGAGGCGAACAAAAGTAACCAGACTGCCCAAATCGGCGCGACGATACGCTCCACTGACCCCTCAGGTGCCCTGACAATCATCTTCAACACCAACGGCAATCCCGGAACTTCCACTTCCAACGGTTTTTTAGCAGAAGCGGTACCATATAAGAGCCAACCAATGGCCGTGCGTGAGGTAGATGTAATCCAGGCCTCCGACAAGGATCTCTATCCCTCCGGAATCGAAGAAGAAGTGCTTCGTCTCGACGTAATCACCGAGGGAGCCGAATCTCCCCTCACAATCGACGAACTCACTGTAGACCTGAAAGGATGCGAGGAGTGGGTCGAGACAGTCAAACTGATCTCGAGCGGCTCCAACAAGGATTATGTGCAGCCCGTCGTAACGGTGGCTTCCGCTCCGGCTGCAGCATCGGTGACCTTGAAACCTGCCGATGACTCATTCAAGCTCAATGAGAACGACAACTACCTCTGGCTCGCATTCGATATGAAAGACAAACTAAGTGACAACCATGAGGTTGATGCCAAGATTGTCTCCATCAAAATAGGTGGGCGGAATATCGACATCAATACTCCCGACCCCGAGGGCGCGCGCCTCACCAAGAACATATACCTCTTCCACGGTGATGACATAGTAGAAGTTGACGAGCCTTTCATATTCTGCGACAACGGAGGTCCGGACGCTTATTACACCCGCGACTACAGCGGATCGGTAGTGTTCAAACCCGCTGACCCGTCGAAGGTGGTTCGCATGAAGTTCATCAGTTTCAAGACCGGATACAACGACGAACTTTACATCTACAACGGCAGCGGCACCGAAGATTCCAACCTGCTTCAGAAACTGTACGGCGACAAGTCAGAGCCCAAGGATGCCACAAGCTCTACGGCCGACGGAGCGCTGACAGCACGCTTCCGCACCGGCAGCTACGGCCTGACCGACGACGGCTGGCAAATCAGCGTCGAAGCATTCACACCGGCTCCGTTGACCCTCTCTTCGGTGACTCCCGAATCGGCAGCCCCGGCACAGGTTTACAGCGGCTCGCAAGACAACCGGATGCTGCACGTACAGGTGCAGGTGGACGGCGAACGAGGGAACTTCAACCTGACCAACATCAAGTTTGACACCGCCGGCTCAGCTCCCGAGGCCATAGCCGAGGCCAAATTATGGGCTACAGGCACCGAACCCACTTTCCTTGGCCCCGTACAGTTCGGAGAATCCATATCCCCGGCAGAAGGCCGGCAAAGTCTCGACTTCAACGGCGAGTACAACTTCCCGCACGCAGGCACATATCACTTCTGGCTTACATATGACGTGGCCCCCTCACAGGAAGTCGGCACTGAACTCAAGGCCAGACTCACAGAAGTCACCATAGGTGGCCTTATTACAGAAATCGACACCGAGATCACGGCATCAGCTTCTGTAAGGGCGGGAATGCACGGCAACTACAATATCGGGACCTCCGACAAAGCTGACTACACCACATTCGCCGCAGCCATACGCGACCTATCCAACATTGGAGTGGACGGACCTGTCGACATGCTCATCGAGGACGGCATATACGAAGAGGCGTTCACATTCACCCCAATCCCCGGAGCTTCCGAAACGAACCGCGTCACATTCCGCAGCGAAAGCGGAAACCGCGACAAAGTGGTAATAAAATATGGAGAGCCTGACCAGAATCTATATTCAAGCGTGGTAGGGTTTGCCGACGGTGCCGGCTTCATAACCCTGCGAAGCCTCACCGTGACCTCTCCTGCCGACAAGTGCGACGGCATAATCATGCTCACAGGCGGCTGCCTGCACAACACCATAGACGACTGCGTGGTGTCCGCACATACCGGTGCCACTTACGAAGACCGCGTGACGCTTATATACACCTACTATCTCGAAGAGAACGACAAAAACTGTAACTACTTCACCCTCAGCAACAGCCGACTTGAAGGAGGTTACCTCGGTCTATCCGTGACCGGAATCACCAACCTGAACTTCCCGATGATGCTCCACCACGTCAACGTAATCGGCAACACATTTGTCAACCAGTCGAGCAAGGCACTCCAGGCCATGGGTGTGGCTGACGGTCTTGTGGTACGCGACAACAGGTTCGTCAACGACGGTACTCTTCAGACCACAGACTTCCGCAATATCGACCTGTACCGATGCACGGGCAATGTGGTCCTGGCCGACAACATCATGGACCTGACCGTGGGATATATGACAAACTACGACACTCAGGTAACGCAGAGCTACGGCTATGCCGTTTATGTGCGAGATATATCGTCGGCACGTGCCTCACACAAGAGGATATTCAACAACGATATCCATATCAGGGGAGCAGAAGGCACAAACCACACCATCTACGGTCTGAACTTCTATGACAACGACCCGGACTTGCAGAGTGCCGACATTGCCTATAATACCATCGTGGTATCAGGTCCTTGCAGCGAATACTCGTCGCCATACATCATGAGCGCGGCCATGACAGGCTCGACACTCGTAGACAACCTGCTCCAGAACAACGCCGGAGGGCCTGCCCTGCGAGGCACTGCCAAAGGTTCACTCTCCGGACTGACAATCTCCGACAACGCCCTCTACACAACCGGCGAGATCTGGATCATGAACCCCTCTGACTATAATTCGATAGATGCAGCGGCCGGCGCGATAGGCCAGCCTATCGGCATCGCCGAGAAAGCCAATTTCCTCAGCGACGACATGCGCGAGCTCCGCATCCCCGGCAACCTGATGATCGCCAAACCCCTGGACTATGTGGCAACCGACTTGCTCGGCAACCCGCGCAATACCACCACACCTACAATGGGAGCTTATGAATATGCCGACCAGACCGGCGTGCCGGCATGGAACGAGAACTATCCGGCAATCGACGGCATATCCACAGCTTCGGCCCGCCTCAACCTCTGCGCTGACAAGGCTTCGGTGGCGACTTACATCGTGCTGCGGGCCGACGATGCGACACCTGCCGACGAAGCATGGACTGACGCTCAGTCGCTGACACTCCACACCGGCAAGCCCGCGGCAACAACCATTACCGGCCTCAATGAAGCCACCCCCTACAAGGTCTATGTGAAGCTCATTTCATGTCTGGGAGAGGATGCCGGAAGTATCGCCGAACTCTCATTCACCACACTCTCGTCCGAACCGGTTTATTCCAATCCTGTGGCTGAGATAACCACAACAGACGTGACCGTGGGCAACGAGGGCGAGACACTATCACTCTCTGCAGAAGCATCGGGTGGCATGGAGCCACTCTCCTGCTGCTGGACGGACCAGACCGGCAAAGCGCTCGCCAACGGCAACGACGTCACCGTGACTCTCTCTCATTCCATGACCTACCGATTCACCGTTACAGACGCTCGTGGCAAAAAGGCCTTCGATGAAATCAACATAGATGTGCGCGGTAAACAGTACATGGCAACTTTTGAGGACCTCAACATACCCTCCGAATCTTACTGGGGAGGCAACGACACCAATGAGCCTTTCTACTCCGGATCGTTCGCATTCGATTATTACCACGACAACTACGACGGCTATGAATACTGGGGCCACTTCTCCTACGCCAACCTGACTTCGACCAATTACACCGAAATCAAGGACCAATACAACAGTAGCGTCGGCTCCGGTGTAGAAGGCAGCTCCACCTACGGTGTCGCCTATGTGGATTCATACATAGGAGCCACATATCTCACAGTGACCAACAACGCCGACGGTGACGATGTAAAGGGCATGTGGGTGACCAACTCCGCCTGGGTTATGGACTGCATAAAGAATGGCGACGGCTTCAGCAGCGCCAAGGGCGGATTTGCCAAAGATGACTGGTTCAAACTTACGGTGACAGGCCTGCTCGACGCAAAACGCACGGGCAGCGTGGACTTCTACCTCGCTGACTACCGCGCCGACAATGAAGTGGACCGTTACGCACTCGACTCATGGCAGTGGCTCGACCTATCGCCGCTGGGCAAAGTCAATAAGCTTTGGTTCGAACTGCAAAGCACTAAGAAAAACGGCATCAGCATGACCACACCGGCCTATTTCTGCCTTGACAACGTGGGCGAGGCATGCCCGTGGCGTGACACTTCCGATCAGACGGTGACGGTTGTAGACAAAGGTGTCGGTGCGCTCGACCTCAACGCCCTCTTCGAGTATGACCCGGCCAAGGGCACAATGACCTATTCGGTAGAATCGCCCGACAACATCGCGACACTCGACACAGCCACTCCGGGCCTCGTAAACATAGATGGCGCAAGCGGTGAATATTCCGACGAACCGTTCATGCTGATGGCCAAGGCTACACAGCAGGGCCGTTCGGAATATCTGCGCATACCGGTGAAAATCAATTATGAGACCAACGAAAGCGGCATCACATCGCTTATGGCAGATGCAGTCAAGGTATATCCGGTGCCGGCGCACGATGTGCTCAACATCTCGACAAACATTGCCGGATACAGTGCCGAACTATTCGATATGCAAGGCGCACTCGTGCTCACAGCCGACAACCTCGGTGGCATGACACAAATCGACCTCCCTGCGCTCGAACCCGGGGTCTACATGCTCCGCATAAACCACGAGTCCGGCTACGCAGTGCGCCGCATCATTATCAAGTAATCTACCTCGGTCGGAGCACCCCAAAGGGTGCCTGACCATCCCTGTCAGCACTACAAGTGCCGCACGTGAATCACGCGCGGCACTTTTTTTTGCACACCCCGACAAATTTGTGTATATTTGCAAATTGAAACAAAAAAAAGCGTCCATTAAAAAAGGGAGCGGTCGCTGAAATTTCAAAAACAGATTGGAATTGTGAAAATACATCGCGAAGGTACCAACATCCTCATACTTCTCTTCATCGTGCTGCTGGCTCTCAATGTGCCGGTGTGGCTGTTCATGCCCCCATATGTGATTCCGGGCATATTGTCGGCTGTGTCGTTTACAATCTACATGTTCGTATTCAATTTCTTCCGTTGCCCGAAGCGTAATTACCGTGGCAAGCGCGACAACCGTGTGGTCAGTTCGGTAGATGGCAAGGTGGTGGCCATAGAACGCGTGTATGAGGATGAATGGCTGAAGCAGGATGCCATAATGGTGTCGGTGTTCATGTCTCCGCTCAATGTCCACGCCAACTGGTTTCCGGTGGATGGCACCGTAGACTATGTGACGCATCACCGCGGACGTTTCCTCTCGGCCTACCTCCCCAAGGCGAGTGTGGAGAATGAGCGAAGCACCGTCGGCATAACCATGAACAATGGCCGCCGCTTGGTGGTTAGACAAATAGCCGGGGCCATGGCCCGCCGCATCGTGACGTATGCTTATCCGGGCGAAAAGGCCGACATCGACGACCACCTCGGCTTCATCAAGTTCGGCTCGAGGGTCGACATCTACCTGCCCCTCGATGCCCGGATACTCCTCAAGATAGGCGATGCCACAAGAGGTGGGCTTACCCCCATGGCAATTGTTAAATAAGACTGAATATGAATGTCATAAAACGAAATATACCGAACGCAATCACCTGTATGAATGTGGCTTCGGGAGTATTGTCGATCATATGTGCCTCCAAGGGCGACACCCCGTTGTGGGGACTGAGGGCCTACGAATGGGCCTGGATTTTCATAGGCATAGCGGCTGTGGCCGACTTTCTCGACGGCTTCATGGCCCGTCTGCTCCATGCCTACTCCAACCTCGGCAAGGAGCTCGACTCGCTTTGCGACCTCGTGAGCTTCGGTGTGGCCCCGGCCATTATAATGTATAACGCCCTCGAGATTGCCGGTGCTCCCGGCTGGACCGGCTGGTTCGTGCTGCTGATTCCGGCGTTCGGCGCGTTGCGGCTCGCCAAGTTCAACATCGACACCCGCCAGACCACCTCTTTCATCGGTCTTCCGATACCTGCCAACGCCATATTCTGGATCGGATATTCGGCGCTTATGCTATCCGGCGTGGAGGGCATGAGCCAATGGTGGTGCGTAGTGCCGGCCTTGGTGCTTGAGAGTTGGCTGATGGTCTCGCCTCTCAAGCTCTTCTCGCTGAAATTCAAGACTTGGGGCTGGAAGGGCAATCCTTTCAGATGGCTACTTATCGTCACTGCCATAGTGCTTGTGGCCTGCATGGGAGTGCCGGGGCTTATGTGGCTTATCATAGCCTACCTGCTCTACGGACTCTTTGATAATAAGTATTAAGTCAGAGTTATAAGTTATGAGGTTATTTCATATCCGTAACTCTTTCGACAATTAGACAATTAGCTTACCTGCACAATTGAGTATCGCATTAATCATATTGATAATAGTCCTGGTCTGCTGGCCTTGGATATCGAAGTTTGTGTCGCGCATGGTGGGGCAATTTATGGCCAACCGTGCCGAGGATGCAATGCGGCGCATGATGGGTATGCCCTCGCGCAAGGAAGAGAAACGTCGTCGCCGGGAGGCCGCAGCCGGCGGCACATCCGCACGCGGTGAGCGTAAAAGAGGCGCGTCGTCGCGCCAACGCCGGCATCAGACTCCACGGCAAAGCGCTGCGGCATTGCTGCGCAGCGTGGCAGTCGATGTGGAGTATTCCGAGACTGTAGAGTTTGGTGAGACTGAGATAGGTGGTGGCTCCACCACCAAAACCGTATACGAGGAGCAAGTTAGCGACGTGCAATATACAGAATACAAGTCATGAAGACACTGTTTATAAGCGACCTTGACGGCACCCTGCTTCAGCCGGACGCCACGCTGAGCCGCACCACCGTGAGCCTGCTCAACAGGTCAGTGGCCGAGGGGAAGCTCTTCAGCATAGCCACCGCAAGGACACCGGCCACCGTGGTGCCGATACTTAAGGAGGTAGACCTGCGGCTACCGGCCATTGTAATCACCGGTGCGGCGATGTTTGACATCAAAACCGGTAATTACTCTCACATACAACGCATGCGTGAGGAAGTGTCGCGACAACTTGTCGACATTTACCGCAACTCTGACACATCTACCTACATGTTCACCCTCGGTGATGATGACCTCATAAACATCTATCACCTCTGCGGCAGGCTCACGCCTATCCAGCAGCTCTTCTACGAGCAGCGCATCAACAGCCCGTATAAGAGATTTCATCTGTCGGACGACGGCAGCGACACCCTCCCGCCTACATTCGACGACACCATACTTTTCTACACGATGCTACCCGATGCAAAGACCCGGTCGGCCTACGAGCTGATAAAAGACCTCCCCGGTGTCAAGGCGCAGTATTATCATGACATATACGGTGAGGAGACCGGCATACTTGAAGCCTTCGCAGCCGGGGCCACCAAGGCAAACGCAGTGCGCCGGCTTGCCGAACAGACCGGTGCCGACCGCGTGGTCTGCTTCGGAGACAACGTGAACGACCTCCCCATGATGGAGGTGGCAGATGTGGCCGTGGCCGTGGAAAATGCACTGCCCGAAGTGAAGGAAGCGGCCGACATGGTGATCGGGCCAAACACATCCGACTCCGTGGCACGGTTTATCGCCGATTTTTAACAGAGTCCGCATAAATATAGAAAGCAAGTGGAACTGAGAGGGAGAATGAATGCCGGCCGCATGCTGGTTATCATGGCGGCGGCGATAGTCATCGTGACATTCCTGCTGATATCCAACGGCCTCATCAAGGAGATGGCGGCCCAGGAGCGCGAGCGCATGAACATCTGGGCACGCGCCACACAGCAACTCGCCAAGGCCGACGTGGACTCCGACATAGAGTTTCCACTCGCCATAATAGCGCAAAACAACAGCATCCCTGTGATGATAAGCGATGCCGACGGCAACATCTCCGAGTTTCGCAACTACTCGCTGCCCGACAAGGCCGACAGGGACAAGTCGCTCTATTACGAGCTGTCGGAACGTAACAAGCAGTATCTGCAAGAACGCCTCGACAAGGTGCGCGGCGAGCGTTCGCTCGCCGAATTGGCTGCACGCGATGACCATTTCATACGCGTGGACCTATATGACGGCAACAGCCAGTATATATATTATGAAGACTCCACACTGCTCAAGGGGCTGAGCATATATCCCTACATACAGATTGCCATAATGCTCGTGCTGGCCGTGATACTCTACTTGGCGGTGGTCAACACCAAACGCGCCGAGCAGAACCGCGTGTGGGTGGGTCTGAGCAAAGAGACCGCTCACCAGCTAGGCACCCCCATATCGTCGCTTATGGCCTGGGTGGAATATCTCCAGGCAGCCGGCGTGGAGCCCGAGGTGACATCGGAACTCGACAAGGATGTGCGACGGCTATCCACAATAGCCGACCGCTTCTCCAAGATCGGTTCGCAGCCCGACATGCAGCTCGAATATCTCAACGAGACGGTACGCGGCTCGCTCGAATATATGCAGAGCCGCGTGTCGAGCCGCGTGGCCATAAGGTTGCATCTCAGCGACGACGACCATGGCGTGAAACTCTCGCGCTCGCTCTTCGAGTGGGTCATGGAAAACCTCACCAAGAATGCCGTCGACGCCATGCAGGGCGAGGGGAGCATCGACATAACCACCGGCGCCGACAAGAGCGGCATATGGATCGAGGTGACCGACACCGGCAAGGGGATAGCCCGCAAGAACTTCAAGACAGTCTTCAACCCCGGATACACCACCAAGAAGCGAGGCTGGGGACTCGGGCTGACGCTCGTGAAGCGGATTGTGGAAGATTACCACGGCGGACGAATCTACGTGAAAGACTCGGAACTCGGCAAGGGCACTACGTTTCGCATCGAGTTTCCCGATTTCAAATAAAGAGATGACCGGCGCCACATAAAAATATGAGGTCAGCCCCCGTCGTAACCCTCATGTGCTTACAAATATGCGTCACGTTGGGGCTATGTCAAACTTTTTTACTAATTTTGCAAAATAAAATTGCGATCGCATCATGGATATTTCATATAAATGGCTTAAACGTTACATCGATTTCGATTTAAGCGCCAAGGAACTGGCCGCCGTGCTGACATCGGTGGGTCTTGAGTGTGACAATGTAGAAGAGGTGGAGAGCATCAAGGGTGGTCTCCGTGGAGTGGTCATCGGCAAGGTGCTGACCTGCGTGGAGCATCCCGACTCCGACCACCTGCACATCACCACAGTCGACTTGGGCGGAGAAAAGCCGGAGCAGATTGTCTGCGGCGCCCCCAATGTGGCTGCCGGCCAGACTGTGGTCGTGGCCACTGTAGGCACCGTGCTATACGATGGCGACAAGGAAATAAAGATTAAGAAATCAAAAATCCGTGGTGTGGAGTCGATGGGCATGATCTGTGCAGAGGATGAACTCGGCCTCGGCACAAGCCACGACGGCATCATAGTAATCAATGAGGATGTGAAGGCGGGCACTCCGGCCGCCGAATATTTCAAGGTGGAGAGCGACTGGCGATTGGAAGTGGAGCTTACCCCAAACCGTGTGGACGCAGCCAGCCATTATGGCGTTGCCCGCGACCTCAAGGCCAAGCAGTGGTGTGAACTTGCCCAGGGCGAAGGGTCTGCGGAGCTTCCTGAAATCTCTGTGCCTGATGTTACAGCGTTTGCACCTTCGCGTGCCGACGGGTCTGTGAAGGTAACCGTGGAGGATGGCCAGGGATGTCCGCGCTATTCAGGCATTACAATCCGTGGGGTTGAGGTAAAAGAGTCGCCCGAATGGCTTAAGAACCTGCTCATCAGCGCCGGCCAACGTCCTATCAACAATATCGTGGACATAACCAACTTCGTGCTCCTCGGCATCGGCCAGCCGCTTCACTGCTTCGACTTGGCTCATGTGGCCGGTGAGGAGATTGTGGTGCGCACCTGCCAGGAAGGCACCAAGTTCACGACACTCGACGGCGTGGAACGCACACTCAGCGAGGCTGACCTCATGATATGTGACTCCGAGAAACCTATGTGCATCGCCGGTGTGTTCGGTGGCCTTGACTCAGGTGTGACCGAGGAGACCAAGTCAGTATTTATCGAGAGTGCATATTTCAACCCTACCCGTGTGCGCCGCACAGCCCGCCGTCACGGACTCTCGACCGACGCATCCTTCAGATATGAGCGCGGCACTGACCCCAACATCACAGTTTATGCTGCGAAGCTCGCAGCAGTGCTGATACAACAGCTCGCCGGCGGTGAGATCTGCGGTGACGTGACTGACATATACCCCCATCATATTGAACCGGCGGAGTTCGATTTCTCGCTCACTTATTGCAACAACCTTATAGGCAAGCAGATTCCTGCCGACCTGATCAAGACTATTCTGCGTGCGCTCGAAATAGAGGTGACTCCCACCGACAATGCTGACGTGCTCCACCTCAAGGTGCCCACTTATCGCGTTGATGTGTACCGTCCTTGCGACATCGTGGAGGAAGTGCTCCGCATATATGGCTACAATAATGTGGAGATTCAGACCGAAGCGCATATCAACCTCTCTCAACGCACCGACACCGACTTCTCTCACGAGATGCAGCAGCTCATTGCAGAGCAACTCACCGGTCAGGGATTCTGCGAGATTCTCAACAACTCCCTCACTTCGCAAGGATATTACGCCGACTCGGAACTTCTCCCCCTCTCCGGATGTGTCAAGCTGATGAACCCGCTCAGCAGCGAACTCTCCGTGCTCCGACGCACGCTGCTCTACGGAGGCTTGGAGTCTGTGGCACACAATGTGAACCGCAAGGCTGCCGACTTGAAGTTCTACGAATATGGCAACGTGTACGAATACGACCCGACCAAGGAGTCGACCAAGGAGCGTCCATTGGCACCATATTCCGAGACACCTATGCTCGGCATTTGGATGACCGGCTCCACGCCCGGTGGCTGGAACCGCAAAGCGGAAGAAACTTCTGTATATGACCTCAAAGGTGTGGTCGATAATATATTCCGTCGTCTTGGACTTAACCAAGCAGCCTTGAAGCAAACTCAGGGCAGCGATGAGATATTCGCCGCCAAGCTCGACATAGAGACCCGTCAGGGCAAGCATATATGCTCTCTCGGCATAGTGCGTAAGAGCTTGCTCGCGAAGTTCGACATAGAGCAGCCGGTAGTGTATGCGGAGATTAACTGGAAAGCTCTTTATTCGCAGGTGGCGAAGTGCACGGTGACATTTACCGAGATACCGCGCACGCAGCCGGTGGACCGCGACTTGGCTCTGCTCGTCGACAAGAGCGTGAAGTTTGCCGACATAGAGGCAGCCATACGCGGCGCTGAGCGCAAGTTGCTGCGCGAGGTGAAGCTCTTCGACGTGTATGAGGGCAAGAACCTGCCCGAAGACAAGAAGAGCTACGCTGTGTCGATGAAGCTCCAGGACGATGAGAAGACACTCAACGACAAGCAGATCGATGCCGTGATGAGCAAGATCGTGAAGGCTGTGGAGAAACTCGGCGCACAGCTGCGCTGAGCGACCTCACCCCTACCAACAGCACCAACATACCGACATAAAGAAAAATAATAAAAATCACAATAATGGGAAGAGCATTTGAATATCGCAAGGCCCGCAAGCTGAAACGCTGGGGCAACATGAGCCGCACGTTCACACGTATCGGCAAGGAAATCACAATCGCCGCCAAGGCCGGAGGTCCGGACCCCGACATGAACCCCCGTCTGCGCGCACTTATCCAGAACGGCAAGGCTGCCAACATGCCCAAGGACACCATAGAAAGGGCTATCAAGAAGGCTACCGACAAGGATGCAAGCGACTACAAGGAGATAGTATACGAAGGATACGGTCCCTTTGGCATCGCAATCGTGGTGGAAACGGCCACCGACAACAACCAACGCACCGTGGCCAATGTGCGCAGCTATTTCACCAAGCATGGTGGTTCGCTCGGCACGCAAGGTTCTCTCTCCTTCCTCTTCGACCACAAGAGCGTGTTCCACATCAAACCTGCTGACCCCTCGGCAGTGGAGGAATTCGAGCTTGAGCTCATGGACTTCGACGCCGAACTCGATGCCGAACCCGAAGCAGAGGAATGGGTGATATATGGCGCATTCGACCAGTTCAACAACATCCAGAAATATCTCGAAGACAAGGGCATCGAGATAGTATCTTCGGAATTCGAACGCATCCCCACCGACTATAAGGAGGTGACTCCCGAACAGCGTGAAAACATCGAGAAGCTCCTCGAGCGCTTCGAAGATGACGAGGATGTGCAGAACGTATTCCACAACATGAAGGAGGAAGACTAAACTAATAGCCCTAAGACCATACGAGTTATCGATACCAAAGAGCCCGTTTCGCAAAAAAATTGACGAAACGGGCTCTATAGTTTGGATAAGTCAAAAATAATGCTTAATTTTGCACCGCAAAGCGAAAAGCCGCTGCGCGGATTGGTCCGGTAGCTCAGCTGGATAGAGCATCTGCCTTCTAAGCAGACGGTCCCGCGTTCGAATCGCGGCCGGATCACCAACCATATCCCACTCCAAGATGAACACATAAACGCCATTAACGGAGTGACTTTATCGATTCATTAGCTCAGTTGGTTTAGAGCGCCTCCTTGACAGGGAGGAGGTCACTGGTTCGAATCCAGTATGGATCACAATCGACAAAAAACGAAGAAGGCGAGAGAACCATCCTCCCGCCTTCATTTGTTTTAATAATAAAATATGGATTATGACAAGATATCATAAAGAGGCGACTGCAAGAAAAATAGCTTCAATAGCCTATTGGAAGAAGCATCCGCTGAGTCCGGAAGAATATCGAAATCAATTCAAGAAATTGCGGGCACAACGTTTTGCAAGGGAGTCCAAATCCATGGACTAAAGAAATGGGCCAAATCAAAAGGCTGCTGGTTTGACAACCGCGAAGTTTTAGGTGAGTTTTCCGATCGCGGATCGGAGAACGAAGTCTATATGGACTTTGCGAATGAAATTGTCAATAAGCTTAATGATTTCAGGTATGCAGATGATAATCTCGAACCTTTCTTTCAAAGAATTTTCATCCACAATACGCTTTTTCCGGATTGCGCATATACACTCATTGGTTTCTCCGAAAATCGAGATGGTAAAATTTGCGCAGTGCTTTCTCAACCCTTTATTCGCGCAGACCGAGAAGCCTCAATCGAAGAAATTGCCGGGGCTTTAGCCCTAATGGGTTTTATGCCTCAACAAGATGGCGAATATTTCACCAATGGATGTGTTGATATTTTTGACGCATTGCCTAACAATGTTCTTCATGGAATAGACGACAACTTATATTTTATTGATACAATATGCCTCCAATCCTCCTATGATTATTTCTCCTCTTATCAGTCCCTATCGCCAAATTATAAAAACAGCAAATCCATAATTGACTGAGTTTAATTAGATATCACGGCCAACTTCTCAAAAGTTTTGCTATGACATTGCGGATTATTCGGCTAAAATTTTGTTTTTTTTGATTTTTTTGAATAAAAATTTGGAAATGTCGCGCCAAAGCCTTAACTTTGCACTCGCAATTGAGCCAAAGCTTAAAAGTCATCAAAAGTCAATCCAAAGGCCGATGAATGGCAACAAGCGAAAGAGGACTCAATAATAATAAAATGTTTCGTTAGCTCAGCTGGTTTAGAGCGCTACCTTCACACGGTAGAGGTCACTGGTTCGAATCCAGTACGGAACACTACTTGAATTGGACGAGGAATGTGCATCAGCACATTCCTCTTTTTTTAGTCGTTGGCGGCGCCTGAAATTCTTTGTAGTCGTCGC
>CAJTYC010000010.1 GCA_910584185.1 uncultured Muribaculaceae bacterium | reverse complement strand
GACAAAAAGAAAAAACCGACGCGAAGCCACCGGGAGAGAGGAGCCTCCGGCGACGACCACAAAGAAAAACCCGACGCGAAGCCACCGGGAGAGAGGAGCCTCCAGCGACGACCAAAGAAGAAACTATATAAAAATAATGCCAATGGATCTCGATCATCTATTTTTCGACAAAAACAAGCCACTACGCCAATCTCGCAAAAACTTGCCACACTGGGACCAAGACTCAAAACTACAAATGATAACATTCCATTTGGCAGATTCCCTACCGAAGAAGGTCCTCGAAGAAATCAAGAAAAGAAGAAAGGAATTAGCACAAAACAAATTCAATACCGAAGAAACGAAAATTCGAAGATATCATCTAAATAATTATGTTGACAAAATGGCAGATGCCGGATATGGTGAGTGCATCTTCAGAAACAAGGAAATTTGCGACATAATGGAAAATTCCATTTTATATTTCGACGAAGTACGCTACAATATACACGCATACGTCATTATGCCCAACCATGTACATATCCTTTTAGAAATATACGAAGGAGAGAGCGTCGAGAAAATTTATGATAGCATAAAGCGGCACGTTACAACTAATATCAACAAATACTTAGGGACAAAAAAGAAAAGACTCCCCAAAGAGCCATACGATCGACTTGTACGAAATGAAGAGCACTATCTCGCAGCGATAACCTACATATACAAAAATATGGAATCAGGAGGGACAAGAATGATCAACTTCACCCGCTACGGTAAAGGCAAAATAGACCAATAGCATAAATAAGACTCATGTCTTTGTTATCGTTGTCATTGTCGTCGTTGTCATTGTCGTCGTTGTCATTGTCGTCGCCGGAGGCTCCTCCCTCCCGGCGGCTTCGCGACGATTCATTTTCTCAAAGGACTTCGCAATAACCTATTTTCCCATTTGCTTCGCAAAAACTTATAGGTCGCGCACAAAATATATGTGCGCGACCTATAAAAGCAGATATACGTTAGCTGACGTTGCATAGCGAACCGGGGAGGAGGAGGCGCCGACGACGACCACAATAAAAATGTTATAAAACATAAGCCACAAATTTAAGCTGATTTTCTTGTTAATGTGGCAATAAAGATGTATTTTTGTAATCCACAACAACACAGCCGCGCACTAAGCAAGCACAAAAGGCTGACATCCTGAAAAACCAATTACAACTTTAAAATAACAACCAAAATGAAAAAACTTTTACTATCCCTCTCAATGGCAGCCCTCCTGCCAACGATGGCCCTCGCCGACTCCTTCGTCGTCGACTTCCCCAAGAGTCCGGCTAAATGGCCAAACTGCAATCAGTATAACGAAACTATAACCAGTACTGAAGAAATGGGTGGATCCAAATGGACTACAACAAATTTCAGCAACAATAATAATGGTTGGGGCTTTATCAAGGGTGGAAGCAGAAACTTTGCTTCAACTGCAACAATCAATAATGTTGATGCCATTCCCTACAAAGTATCAAAAATGACTGTGACAGTTGATGCTGTTACTGTAGCTAAAATCAACTCTATAAAGTTATATGTAGCCGATAATAGTTCTTTCACAGAAGCTGAAGAAATTGTATTCTCCGGCACTATTGCAAAAGGTGATTTAGCTTTCACAATCACAAATCCTGAAGCAAACAAATTCTACAAATTTGCGGCTGATTGCCAAAAAGGTTCTTCCAACGGCCTGATTTCAATCTCCAAGTTCACTTTCGACTACGAAACAGATGCAAGCTTCGTGCAGGCTCCCACAATGAACCCGGCAGCCGGATGGGTCATGAACGGAACAAAAGTGGAACTCGCAGCGCAGGACGGTGCCTCAATCTTCTACACAACCGACGGCACAGCTCCAACAGTAGCCTCAACAGCCTACACCGAGTCTATCACAGTTGACAAGGATATGACAATCAAAGCCATAGCTCAACTCAACAACAACCTCAGCGAAGTGAAAGAGAGCGAATACTCCGTATATCCAGTGAACTCAGCAGAAGCTCCCCTCACTCCCTCTCAGGCCATCACTCTTATCGAAAGAGGTTTCCCGTCTTCTACCGAAGTTTTCGTTGGAGGTACTATTACTAATATTCAAGAAGTAAGTACTAAATATAAAAACGCCACATATACTATAACCGGTGAAGATGGTGGTGCAATTCTCGTATACCGCGGCAAATATCTCGATGAAGCAGATTTCACCGCAGTTGACCAAATTGAAGTAGGCGACAAGGTTGTTGTGAAAGGTAAACTCGTTGTAGATAAGGAAACAAAACAAATCGACCAATACAACTACATTGTCTCAATTGAAAAAGCTCCCAAAGCAGTGGAAACTCCGGTATTCTCAAAAGAGGCAGGCGTACTTAACGTCGGTGACGTAGTAACTATCTCATGCGCAACTGAAGGTGCAAAAATTTACTACACTCTCGACAACACTGACCCCACAACTTCTTCTACTGAATACACAGAAGTAGGCATCTCTTTCACCGAAGAGGGCGAGTTTACCCTGAAGGCCATCGCAGCTAAGGGTAATGACATCTCCACAGTCGCCACAGTCGAGTATCTCGTTGAAGACCCCAACGCAAAGACAAGAACTGCAACAATCATATTTGCAAATCAAGGATGGGAGAGCGGTGCAGGAAAACTCTATTCTAAAGATAATGCTACTATAGAATGGACCGCTAAAAACGGAATGAAGTTCACTACAACTGCATCTTCAGCAGGTACAACATACCCCGCATACTTTGACAACAAAGACCCCAAAGGCCTCCGTCTTTACGGTTCAACTTCTAATAAGAATGCTATCACAGTTGAAGCTCCCAAGAACTATATCTTAGTGTCAGTTTCCACTGACAAGGATGCCAAGTTTAACGGCAGCGAAACTGCAACGACTGCTAACGAACTCTTCACCAACTTCGGTGACAATAAGACAAAATTCACTTTCGCACCGGCAGAAGAAGCTACAGTAGCATACTCTCAAATGATAATCGTACTTGAGAGCGTGGAGACTGCAGTAGAAACAATAGAAGCAGAAGAAGCAGCCCCCGCACGCTACTTCAACCTCCAGGGCGTAGAAGTAACCAACCCCACAAACGGTCTCTACATCCGCGTCCAGGGCAAGAAGGCTACCAAGGTAATCCTCTAATGCCCCAAAAGTCCTTAAAGACTTTAATGCCCCAAAAGTCCTTAAAGACCCTGAAGTCCTTAAAGACTTTAAAGTCCTTAATGACCTAACCGGTCAAAAAGCAAGAATATAAAGAAAAAAAGTGAGTGCAGCTTGTAGCACTCACTTTTTGTTTATAACTTTGCGGCATGTTTGCCTACAAAAAAAACCTAATTTCTAAACTCAAGCACTGGAACTACCTGTGGATTCTGCTTTTCGCCATAGGCACCGGCTTCTTCCTGATTGGCATGCCCAAGCAGGTTGACGACTATAGTTTCATGAGTTACCTCAAGCCTTGGTTCGACAGCCAAGGTATAATTTTCCCCGAAAACGGCGGCAATGTATTCAAGTATGGCATACCCTTCCACTGCATTCAAGACATGATGAACGAAAGCTGGAAAATCGACAACATCCGGCTTTCCAATTTCCTCGCAACCATCCTGCTGATTTTCCCGAAGTGGGTAGGCTCAGGTCTTATGCTCCTGCTATTCATGCTCACGATACGCACTGGCTTCCGCCTCGCCGGAATCAAAGCCGCCAACTCCCCTCTCGTGCCGCTCGCGCTTGTCATGTGGAATTTCCTCCTCCCCTGGGAAGACAATTTCGGAAGCCTTGACTTCCAGATGAACTATATTCTACCCACATGGCTCGGCCTGACTCTCCTATACCGCCTACGCCCGGAAGCAAGCCGCTCGGCCCTCGACACCCTCCTCAACATCCTCCTCGCCACAGCAATGGGCGCAACCCACGAAGGCTCGGGCTTCGCTTTCGCACTCGGTCTCGCCGCCCTCTTCATATGCCGCAGGAAATGGTGCCGCCTCGACGTGGCCGCCTCAATCGTCATCATTATCTTAGCCGCAATATTCCTCCTCTCCGCGCCGGGCATGATCAAACGGAGCGATGGCGCAATGCAATTATTTTCATTAAATCGCCCCCTCCATTTTTGGAAAGACCTCCTGATCTTCGATGTCTTCCCCTACACTCTCTTCATCTCATCTGCCTTGGCAGCCCTGATTATAATGCCGAAACGTCTGCGAAGGCACTCCGATTTATACATCTTCACCTTTGCCTCAGCCACTGCCGCAATCGCCATAAAAATCTGTTCGGGCGCCATGCCGAGGATGTTGTTCTGGCCAAACGCCACATCAATAGTGGCTGCCACCGGCCTGCTCCTTCTCCTCTCGGAGAGCAAGCTGAACCACTACAACAGGCTCACGGCCATACTCTCAGCCTGCCTGCTAATCCCACTTTTCACAAACCTCGGCTTCGTGAGCTACTATTCGCTGAAATGCCGCAACACCATGAAGATGCTCCTAAAGAGGCGCGTGGCTGACCCGGATGTCTACAATTTCGGCGACACCTGCATGCTGGGCCAGATACCCGCTATCTGCGGCAACCGACCCGGCAACACTTTCGCCACCACCGCGATGCTCGGCACTGACTTCTATTACAACACCTGCGACTATGAGGAGGAACGCACCTGGTTCATCCTCCCCCGCGACCTCCAATATGCCACCCCGACATCGGGCAAGGATATGCTGACCGGACAAGGCACCCGCCGCATCGGCAACACTTTCTTCATGCCCTACGATGAGAAGCTCTATAAGCTCCACTACACGGGCGTGCCATGGAACCCATGCCCCATACACATCTACATTGACTATGGCGACGGGCCGGAACGCCGACGCGCAAGCCTATACCGTTTCCGCTCCGAAGCCGACGGCAAGTTCTATCTCTGGTGCTTCATCCGCCAGAACTGGTACACAAGCAATTTCAAGAAAATCCGTTCTTTTACCATAGACGGATACCATCCATGATTTCAATAATAGTACCGATATACAATTGCCGCAAGTGGCTTCCCGAATGCATCGACAGCATCCTCTCGCAGTCGCACGCTGACTTCGAGCTGCTACTAATCGACGACGGCTCTACCGACGGCTCCTCCGAAATCTGCGACCGTTACGCCGGCAAAGAGAAGCGCATCCGCGTGTTCCACACCCCAAACCGGGGCCAATCCGCCGCCCGCAATTTCGGCCTTGACCACATGCAAGGCGACTTGGTGTGCTTCGTCGATTCCGACGACCTCCTACTCCCTGACGCCCTGCAAACCCTCACTGACCTGATGCAAACCACCGGTGCCGACATAGTGGAGGGTGAAAGAATCGAAGGCAACACCTACAAGGCCGAAGAAAAAATCTCCAGCAAGCGCAATTACCGCACCCGCCTATTCTCTCCCACGGAGGCAATAGAGAGCTGCCTATACCAGACGCGCCTACACAACAGCCCCTGGGCCAAGCTGTACCGCCGCTGCATCTTCGACAAGCTCCGCTTCGCCGAGGGCATGATATATGAAGACCTCGACCTGATATACCGCCTGCACGATATCTCAAGGCTATCGGCCTACACCGACCGCCCGGTATATTTCTACCGCAAGGGCCACGCAAGCACCACCGGCACTTTCTCCAGCCGCCGCCTCGACGTGCTGAAGGTGGTGAGCCGCATGGAAGACTACATAGCCGCCAACCACCCCGACATCCTACCCGCAGCCCACGACCGAGCCCTGAGCGCATATTTCAACATTTTCTGGCTCTCGCTGCGACACAATGCCGAAATGACGGCTACCCGCGACGAATGCTGGAAACAAATAAAGGCACACCGCCGCGAGTCGCTGGCAAACCCCAAAGTAAGGCTGAAAAACAAAGCCGCGATAATACTCTCATATCTCGGTCGCAACTTCTTTTCTTTAGTATGTCGATGCGTAAAGTAACCGCCTCACTTTTCAGACTATTTCAACCCCGGCCACAAACTTTTTTATAGCACGATAGCGAAAAACTCACGGATTTTTTATACATTTGCAGAAAATTTCCACAAGACCCACAATGAACTATTCAATCATTGATTTCATCAGCCTTTTGGGAGCCGTCTGTCTCTTCCTCTACGGCATGAAGGTGATGAGTGAAGGCCTGCAGAAAGTCGCGGGCGACCGCTTGCGCAACATCCTCGGCATTATGACCCGCAACCGCGTGACTGGTGTCCTCACCGGCGTGCTTATCACTGCTCTGATCCAAAGTTCAAGCGCCTCCACCGTCATGGTGGTCAGTTTCGTAAACGCCGGCCTGATGAGCCTCGCCCAGGCCATGGCAGTAATTTTCGGCGCTAATGTCGGCACCACAGCAACCACTTGGATCATCTCAGCTTTCTCGTTCGAAGTCAACATCTCTGACTACAGCATCCTGCTGCTCGCCATAGGCGTGCCTATGATGTTCATGAAGAAGGGCACCTACAAGTCGTTCGGTGAGTTTCTCGTCGGCTTCTGCTTCCTCTTCATGGGCCTCGACCTGATTAGCGTTTATGTGCCTAACCTGCAGGAAAACCCACAGATGCTGCAGTTCATGACCAACTACACATCGCTCGGCTTCGGCTCGGTGCTAATCTTCTTCACCGTGGGTATCATCTTCACAATGATTGCCCAAAGCTCGGCAGCCACCTTCGCCATCACGCTTATAATGTGCTCGCAAGGCTGGATTTCGTTCGAGCTCGGTTGCGCCATCATACTGGGCGGCAACATCGGCACGACAATCACCCCGGTGCTCGCATCGCTCAGCGGTAACCTCGCCGCCAAGCGCACTGCCATGGGCCATGTGCTATTCAATGTAATCGGCTCGCTAATAGTGCTCTGCATATTCCACCCCTTCGCCGAACTCGTGGCCAACATCACAAAGGCCCTCGACGGCATGAACCCGCTCGACATCAGCGCAGCCCAGGAAGCCGGCATGCGAGATACCACTCTCTTCAACGAAAAAGGTGGCATGACAGCCCGGGCCCAGAGCTGCGTGGCTTTAGGCCTCGCCATGTACCCCACCGTCTTCAATGCAATCAACCTCCTCGTCATGATATGGTTCACCAAACTCTATGTCAAGATTGTCTGCTGGATTATGCCGCAGCGCCACAAGGATGATGAGGAGGAGTTCGTGCTCAAGTTTATCGGACGAGGACTCATGTCGGCCTCGGAGCTCAACATCACCCAGGCCCAGAAGGAAATTGCACTCTATGGCCAGCGCGTGGAGCGTATGCTCAATATGGCTAAGAAGCTGATTCACCTCGACCCCAAGGACGAGGAGTTCCAGCCTACGTTCAACCGAATGGAGAAGTATGAGGAAATCTCCGACCGCATGGAAATGGAAATCGGCACCTTCCTCAACCGCGTGGCCGAAGGCCGCCTCTCGCCCGAAGGTAAGATGCGCGTCGCCGGCATGCTCCGCATTGTGTCGGAGATAGAGTCGATTGCCGACGGGTGCCTCAATGTGGCCAAGACACTCAACCGCAAGAATCAGATTCACGTGGACTTCAACGAGGGGGTAATCAAGGAGATTGACCGCATGTATGAACTCGTGGGTCAGGCCATGACCAACATGCTCGGCCTGCTCGACGAACTCGAACAACCCGAAAACTCGAAGATCGTGATGGCCTACAATAAGGAGCGCGAGATCAACAACCTCCGCAACAAGCTCCGCGACGGCAACATCTTCAACATCAACAATAAGGAATACGACTACCAGGAGGGTATCTTCTTCATGGACCTCATAGGCGAGGCCGAGAAGCTGGGCGACTACATGCTAAACGTGGTGGAAGGTGTGCAACACCAATTCCGAACCCCCTCGCTCGCCTAAGCACCGGCGGCAAGCCGGCGGCGGTGAGGCTCCGCTCCCACAAAGTCACAAAAGACCCGAAAGACTTTAAAGTCCCTAAAGACCCTAAATCAAAAAAAAATGAGATATTGTGTAATAATGTGCGGAGGTGTAGGCTCCCGTTTCTGGCCCTTCAGCCGCACCGATAAGCCGAAACAGTTTCTCGACTTCTTCGGCACAGGCCGCAGCCTGCTCCAGCTGACTGTCGACAGGATTCTTCCCATCACCGACATGTCACACATAATCCTGGTGACCAACAGCGCATATTACGACCTCGTGCGCGAGCAGCTCCCCGAAATCCCAGAGCACAACATCCTGCTCGAACCGGCCCGCCGCAACACTGCCCCATGCATCTGCTGGGCTGCCCACCATATCCTCGCTCTCGACCCCGAAGCTTCTATAGTAACTCTCCCGTCCGACCATCTGGTGCTCCGAGAGTCGGAGTTTCATGATGTGATACGCAAGGGCTTCGAGTTTGTAGAGGCCGCCGACCGCCTACTCACCATCGGCCTGAAACCCACAAGCCCACACACCGGCTACGGCTACATCCAGCTCGGCGACAAGGTCAACGGCGATATCCTCAAGGTGAAGTCGTTCACCGAAAAGCCGGATCTCGAAATGGCAAAGGTGTTCCTCAGCACCGGAGAGTTCTTCTGGAATTCCGGCATGTTCCTATGGCGTGCCGACAGCATACTCAAGGCTTTCGAACGCTACGCCCCGGAGACCGCTGCCCTGTTCAATGCCGCTCCCGGAATCTACGGCAGCGACCGCGAAAAGGAGTTCATCGACGCGGAGTTCCCCAATGCTACCTCAATCTCCATCGACTACGCAATAATGGAGAAGGCCGACAATGTTTTCGTTGAGACTGCTGACCTCGGCTGGAGCGACCTCGGCTCGTGGCAGGCGCTTTACGAAGTCTCGCCCAAGAATCCTGACCGCAATGTGACGCAAAACTGCAACGTGCTCTCGCACAATTGCTCAGGCTCCATTTTCGCAACCACACCCGACAAAATCATAGTAGCCTCCGGACTCGAAGACTATATCGTGGCCGACAGCGGCAACGCCCTCCTCATATATCCGCTAAAGGATGAGCAGAAAATCCGCAACGTGGTCAACGAAGTCTCGACTCGCTTCGGCGAGAAGTATATCTGACCAAGAAGTATTTCAAATCGAGAAGTATATCTGACCCTCAGCAGCTGAGGTGTCTCCTCACCAATTACCGTTGGCAATGAAAAGGTTATCTTATATCTTAATGTCTCTCACCTTGTTGCTCTGCGCCTGCACCAAAAATGAGGTGAAGCTCTCTTTCAGCCTCGACGGTGTGCCGCAGGAGACCCTCAAGCTCGACTATTATGCCTCCGACAAGAAGAAGGGCTGGTTGGTCGAGGAGTTTGTCAATGTGCAGCAGGGCAATGCGCAGTCCATATTGCGCACTGTCAACCCCACCCTCGTTTTCCTCGCACCCTCGGCCGGCTCTTCCCCCACCGTAGTCTTCTACGCTGAGAGGGGCGATGAAATTTCGATTTCAGGCAAGGGCACTGACCCTCTTTTCTATAAAATCTCCGGCAACGACATAACCGATGCCCTGACGGCTTGGCGTCTATCGGCCACAAAGGCCATAGCCGAAGCCGACGCCGACCCCACCAAGGGGTCGGCCGCCCTAAATAAGATCGTGGCAGACTATGTGAAAGCCAACCCCGAAAACCCGGCCTCCACCATCCTGCTGTTATGCTACTATAACCGCCGGGCCGATGAGCCGGGTTTCGAGAAGACCCGCAAGCTGCTCCAAGGCGACGCCCTCGACCCCACATGGAGTTCGTTGGCGGCGCGTGCCGACATGATCGACGACTCTCCGATCCCCGCGAAGCTCCCGGCCTCCTTGCTCCTGAAGACCCCCAATGGCTGCGACACCCTGCGCCCCGGCAAGGCCCCCGCGATTCTCTATTTCTATCGCGACAATGCCCCCTCGCGCAGCGACGACCTCAAGGCGCTCCGCAAGCTCGCCGATGACTATAAGGACTCCACCTCAAGGATAATCTGCGACATCTGCTTCGAGCCTGACTCATCTTCTCACGTCTACAAGATGCGCGGAGACTCGCTCCGCAGGGCCGTGAGGGCATGGATGCCCCTCGGCTCGAGCGACTCCATAGCCCGCACTCTCGGCGTGAGACGCACCCCGATGCTAATCGTGGCCGACCAAAAGGGCATAATCCGTTACCGTGGCGACGACATGAGCCGCGCTTCCTCAACCTTCCGCTCGCTCCTGAAACCATGATCACTAAAGTATATACCGCCGCAATCCACGGCATAGACGCTTTCCCCGTAACCATCGAAACGGTTATGGAAAATGGCGTATGCTTCGACATAGTGGGCATGGCCGACACCGCCGTCAAGGAGAGCAAGCTCCGCATAGAGTCGGCCATGAAGAGCAGCGGATATATGTTCCCACACTATCGCACCACCGTCAATCTCGCCCCCGCTGATATCAAGAAGGAGGGCGCATCTTACGACCTCCCAATAGCCACGGCCATGATGCTCGCCGCCGAATACCTCAGGTGCGATAACCTCCAAGATTACATGATAACCGGTGAGCTGAGCCTCGACGGCTCAGTGCTACCCATTCGCGGTGCTCTCCCCATGGCCGTCAAGGCCCGCGAACTCGGCTTCAAGCGACTCATCGTGCCTGAAGCCAATGTCACCGAGGCCGCCGTTGTAAATAAGCTCGAGGTCTTCGGCGTCAAAAACCTCCGTGAGGTGGTCGAGATACTCACAAACACCTCCACAGCCCCTCAGCCCACCATCATCAACACCCGTCAACTTTTCGCCGACAACCATGACTGTTTCGACTTCGACTTCTCCGAAGTCAAAGGCCAGGAAACCGTGAAGCGTGCATTCGAGGTGGCATGCGCCGGCGGCCATAATATCCTCATGATTGGCCCTCCAGGTGCCGGCAAGTCCATGATGGCCAAGCGACTACCATCCATCCTCCCGCCCCTCAGCATGGCCGAGGCCCTCGAGACCACCAAAATCCACTCTGTCGCCGGCAAGCTCTCGCGTGGCTCCATGCTGATGACAAGCCGACCGTTCCGCACACCCCACCACACCGTCAGCCCCGTCGCCCTCGTGGGCGGCGGTGTAAACCCTATGCCGGGCGAAATCTCGCTCGCACACAATGGAGTCTTATTCCTCGACGAGTTCCCGGAATTCCCCCGGCAAGTCCTCGAAGTGCTGCGACAGCCCATCGAAGACCGCGTCATCACAGTGAGCCGCGCCAAATACACAGTGGAATATCCGGCCTCGTTCATGCTCGTGGCCTCCATGAACCCCTGCCCATGCGGCTACTACGGCCACCCCACCCGCCGATGCACCTGCCAGCCCGGCGCAGTGGCTAAATACATGAACAAAATCTCAGGCCCCCTGCTCGACCGCATCGACCTCCACGTAGAGATAGAACCGGTGGAATTCGACGCCATGGCAAGCACAAAGCCCGGAGAATCCTCCGAGGCAATTAGAAACCGGGTAATTGCGGCAAGAGCAATACAGACCGAACGATACAAAAACGAAAAAGGGATATACTGCAACGCACAGATGAACTCGCGCCTGCTCCACCAATACGCATGGCCCGACGAAACCGGCATGAAAAAGCTCAAAGACCGAATGACCCGCCTGAACATGTCAGCCCGCGCCTTCGACCGCATCTTGCGCACAGCCAGAACAATAGCCGACTTAGACTACGCCAACCAACTCCAAGACCACCCAATCCAAGAGCTCGCCAACCAGCCAATAAAAGTCCAACACATAGCAGAAGCAATAGGCTACAGAAGCTTAGACCGAGCCAACTACGGCCAAACCTACTAACAAAAAAACTAAAGCAAAAAACAAAAGCCCCAAAGCCCAAAGCCCAAAAACTAAAGCAAAAAACAAAAGCCCATGCATCGCGGTTTTGGAGGAGTGTGAGCGCAAAGCGCGAAAAAAAGCAAAATCTTATCTTTTCTTAAAAATTTTTAAAAGTCTGAGATTTTCGTTATATTTGCGTGTTTTACTGTCATGAGGGTCAACACCATATGACAAGTGCCCTCCATCTAATATCAAAACACTTATCTAAAACAAGTTATGGATAGATACGAACAGGTGATTGCCAATAGCAAGGTCACCACCGACGACGAGGCTGTCAAGAAGGCCGTAGCGAAAATTCTTGAGAAAACTCACGAATATAACACCCCTGAGGTGTGGAAGTTCATTCTCGGCACCATCGACCTCACCACCCTCAGCACAGAGGACAGCGAGCGCAGCGTGGCTGCTTTCACTCGCCGTGTCAATGATTTCGAGAACGAATACCCCCAATATCCCCATGTGGCCGCGATATGCGTCTACAGCAATTTCGCCGAGGTAGTAGATACCAACCTCGATGTGGAGGGTGTGGATGTCTGCGTGGTGGCCGGTTGCTTCCCCTCAAGCCAGACTTTCCAGGCTGTAAAGGTGGCCGATGTGGCCCTCGCACGTGAGGCAGGTGCCGATGAGGTGGATATAGTCTTCAATGTCGGCATGTATCTCGACAAGAACTACGAGGATCTCTGCGATGAGATAATCGAACTGAAACACACCGCAAAGGGCGCCCGCCTGAAAGTGATTCTCGAGACCGGCTGCCTCAAGACCGCCGAGAATATCCGCAACGCTTCGCTCCTCTCCATGTACAGCGACGCAGATTTCATCAAGACTTCTACCGGCAAGGTTTATCCGGGCGCATCGCTCGAGGCCGCATACGTGATGTGCCAATGCATCAAGGAGTATTTCGACACAACCGGCCGAAAGGTGGGTTTCAAGGCAGCAGGCGGTGTCCGCTCCACTGAAGAGGCTGTGCAATATTACACCATCGTAAAGGAAGTGCTCGGTGACGAATGGCTCAACCCCAACCTCTTCCGCATAGGAGCAAGCTCCCTCGCCAACAACGTGCTCTCAAGCCTCGAAGGAACTCCGGTAAAGTTCTTCTAAAAACCAACAACTAAACAACTTAACAACATGTTCAGACGCTTTTCAGCCATAGCCGTCGCCCTGCTGCTCACGGTGTGCGCCTGCATCCCCACCGGTGCGCAAGAGAAAAAGGTGGCCACTTTCGGTGTGGCCTTTTACAACCTTGAGAATCTGTTTGACACCATCAACAACAACGGCAAGTACGACCTCGAGTTCTCCCCCGCAGGTTCGCGCAAGTGGGACGGCAACAAGTATTGGTCAAAAATCAAGAACCTGAGCTACGCCATCTCGCAGATGACCACCAAAACAACACCACTCGGACCTGCCGTGATAGGCGTGAGCGAGATCGAGAACATCACCGTGCTTCAGGATCTCGTCAAGGCAGAGGCCATACGCGACCGCAACCTCCAGATCGTGCACCACGACTCGCCCGACAGGCGCGGCGTCGATGTAGGCCTGCTCTACAACCCCCTCCTCTTCCGTGTGCTCACCGTGAAAAACTACAAGCTCGAAGTGCCGGAACTCCCCAACTTCCTCACCCGCGACCAGATGTGTGTCGTAGGCCTGATGGGCAACAAGCAGACAGGCTACTCGCGAGTGGCTATCATCGTGAACCACTGGCCGTCACGCCGTGGCGGCGAGGCCGAAAGCAGCTGGCTCCGCGAGGCTGCCGCCGCCCTCAACGCCAAGATTGCCGAGGAGCTTCTCGCACAAGACCCCAACATCGGCATAATCACCATGGGCGACATGAACGACGACCCCTACAACAAGTCAGTGTCGAAAATCTTAGGTGCGGTAAAGGACATCAAGAAAACCACAAGTCCGGGTTGGTACAACCCCTTCTGGGAGAAACTCGACAAAGGCATCGGCTCATACATCTACCGGGGCGGCTGGAACCTCTTCGACCAGATAATCGTAAACTCCAACCTCGTAGACGGCAAATGCGGCCTGAAATTCCACGCAGCCGAAGTCTTCAACAAGACCTTCCTGCTCCAGCATGACGGCCAATACAAAGGCTACCCCCTCCGCACATTCTCAGGAGGAGCCTGGACCAACGGCTACAGTGACCACCTGCCCACAGAAATCTTCCTGATAAAAGAGGTTAATAAACAGTAAAGTCCAAAAGTCCTTAAAGACCTTAAAGACCTTAAAGTCCCTAAAGTCCCTAAAGACCTTGAAGTCCCTAAGCCAATTAAAATAACACCAAAATATGAAAACCAAATTAACCTTACTATCCATGCTCTGCATCTGCACCTCGGCAATCGCTGACACGGGTGTAAAGGGCATACTGATAGATGCACAGACAGGCAAGCCGGTGGCCGATGCCAATATATTGCTGCGCGACCAGGCAATCTTCGTGGTGAGCGGAGCCGACGGCGTATTCACCATCAGCAACGCCGCCCCCGGCTCCGACGTGCTCGAGATTATCGCATCCGGGTTTGACGACAACTACACCGACGTGACCCTGACCGACGGCATGGTCAAGAACATCGGCGAGATTAAGCTGACTCCCTCAGGCTTCGAAGCCTCGGCACTCGACTCCGTCGATTTCCTCTTCGACGAAACCCAGGTGATGGACGAGAGCGATGTGTCGCAGTCTGTCGGCACAATCCTCGGTGCCGTTGACGACATCTATTATCAGGCTGCCAATTTCGACTTCACCACCGCCCGCTTCCGCCTGCGCGGCTACTCCGACGACTGGAACGACGGTTACATCAACGGTGTGAAATATAACGACGCGATGCGCAGCAAGTTCAACTACTCCGGACTCGGAGGCATGACTTCGAGCGCATTCCGCAACCGCACCACCGACATAGGCCTGAGCGCAGCCAACTACGGCTTCGGCGGTCTCGGCAGCAGCACAAACTTCACCACCTACGCCTCGCAATATGCCCCCGGCTTCCGCGGAAATCTCAGCTACACCAACTCCAGCTACATGCTCCGCGCCATGCTGCAATATTCCACCGGCCTGATGCGCAACGGTTGGGCAATCTCCGCTTCGGTCATAGGCCGTTATGCTCCCGAAGGTGTAGGCCCTATCGAGGGAACCTGGTATAATGCCTTCGGATACTCCCTCTCGATAGAAAAAATCTTCAACGACAAGCATCGCCTCAACCTCACCACATGGGGTGCTCCGGCACAGCGTGCCACCAATTCCTGGACTTGCCAGGAGGCCTACGACCTCGCCGGCTCCAACCTCTACAACCCCAACTGGGGCTACCAGAACGGCAAGAAACGCTCTGCCAAGGTCATCGAATCGTTCGACCCCTCGGTGATGCTCAACTGGATATGGACCCCGAAGATGGGAACATCGCTCAATACGGCAGCTGCGTTCCGCGCAAACTCTTACAGCAGCACCGGCCTAACATGGTACAACGCAGCTGATCCCCGCGCCGACTACTACCACAAGCTCCCCTCCGACCATTTCCCCACTGCCGACCCCGGCACTCCCCTTTATGACGCTCAGAAGGAAGTCTACGATTACTATGTGGACCTCTGGCACGAAAAGGCTTACCGCCAGATTGACTGGGATGCCCTCTATCAGGCCAACTACCTCAACCAGCTCCCCGGCACCGACGAGAAGATGCTCGGACGTGCATCATACGCTGTTGAGGAAAGCCACAACAACTTCAAGTCTGCGATGCTCAACTCTTATCTTGACCACCGCATCTCCGACATCCTCACCATGCAGGCCGGCGTGAGCTTCAACTATACAGACGCCCACTACTACAAGACCATGAACGACCTGCTCGGCGCAACCTACTGGCTCGACGTGGACTCATGGGCCGAGGGTGACTTCCCCGGTGACCCCGATAAGCTCCAGAACAACCTCAACAACCCCAACCGCAAGGTTGGCAAGGGCGACAAGTTCGGTTATGACTACAATATCATCAGCTACAACGCCCACGCCTGGATCCAAAACCAGTGGACACTCAAGCACTTCGACATAAACTACGCCCTGCAGTTTGACTACACCAACTTCCACCGCGACGGTAACATGCGCAATGGACGCGCCCCCGAAAACTCTTACGGTGCAGGAAAATATCACGGCTACGCAACCGGCGCCGGCAAGCTCGGCATCACCTACAAGATCAATGGCCGTAACTACATTGTGGCTCACGCTGCCGCCGGCAACCGTGCCCCCACGCCCTACAGCTCGTACGTGTCAAGCCGTATCAAGGACAATTTCATGCCCGGCATAAAACCCGAGACTTACGTATCGGGCGACATCTCTTACGTGTGGAACTACAACCGCTTCCGCGGTAGCCTCACAGGCTTCTGGACCGAACGTTATCACGGCTCCGAAATGACCTTCTTCTTCGACTATGACCATTTCACCAACATGACATATTCGATGAGCGACGTTCACACCCGCTTCCAGGGCATCGAGCTCGGCCTCCAGTATAAGATTCTCTCCAACCTCTCTGTCTCAGCTGCCGGAACCTTCGCCAACTACCGCTACAAGAACAACCCCCAGGGCGTGATGACCGCTGAGAACGGTTCTATCGAGGATGTATACCAGAAGGTATATCTCAAGAACTACCACGTCTCCAACACTCCGCAGCAAGCCTACACACTCGGTGTGAACTACAACATCAAGAACTGGTTCCTCGAGCTTAACGGCGTGTGGACAGGCGACGCTTACGTGACTGCAGCCCCCACCATGCACACTACCGAATTCGCAAACTTCCTCATCGACAATGAGCTGGTGAGCAGCCGCGCCGAACTCGACGCTACCGTAGAGAAAGTGGCAAAGCAAGACAAGCTGCGCCAGGGCTGGGTGTTCAACGCATCGGTCGGCAAGGTGATATACACCAAGTTCGGCTCTGTCAACATCAACCTCAGCGTCAACAACTTCGCCAACAACCGCAACATCCAGACAAGCGGAAAGCAGGAACTCAAGTATAAGGCCAACAAGAACGACCTCTACCTCTGGGGCAACAAGTATTATTACGCCCAGGGCATCCGTGTGTTCCTCAACCTCGGCATCCGTTTCTAACAGTCTGTCTCTAATCATAAAAGCTTAAACACAATGAAAAAGATATTGACATGCATGATGGTTGCGCTGGCCTCGGCCACTGCTTTCACCTCATGCGACGAAAAGACTTCGCTGCCCCCCTACGACAGCCCTTGGGTTGACCCCGTGGGCACCGGCACAGTTGACGACCCCTTCAACTGCTCCGCAGCCGTCAACAAGTGCAAGGAGGTGGGACAGACCGCCAGCCAGAACTCCTATTTCGTCACCGGCTATGTAGTGGGCGGCGAGGGTATAGCCCCTTCATACGGCAACGCCACGTTCACAATGGCCGATGCCCCCGACGGACAGGCCATCTTCACAGCCTTCCACATCCGCGGCATTGACAACGCCAAGTTTACCGATGCTGACACCGACCTCATCAAGGTGGGAGATGTCATCACCATCTATGCCCCGCTCGTAAACTTCCGCGGCTCCACCCCGGAGACCAACGGTGGCTACATCTATGCCATCAACGGCGAAGTTGTCAGCACACCGATTATCCCCGACCATGGACAGTTCCCCGCTGTGGCTGAGGGCGACGGCACAGAGGCCAAGCCTTACAACTGCGCACAGATCGTGAAGATATGCGAGGAGACCGGCACCACAGCCACATCTCAAAGCTATTACATCTCCGGCTACGTGGTGGGAGGTGACGGCATAGACACATCTTACGGCAACGCCACGTTCAAGCTCGCCGACTCTTACATGGGTCCCGGCGTCTTCACCGCTTACCGCATTTATGACGTCAACGGCGACAAGTTTACCGATGCCGAGAAGATCAAGATGGGTGACTTCATCACCGTCTACGGCAGGGTCGTAAACTACAGCGGCAACACCCCCGAAACCACCCAGGGTGCTCAGCTCGTGAGCTTCAAGCCCGCAGCTTCTTTCTAATCATTTAAATTTCGACACAAATGAAATCTTATAATAAACTTGTGCTTGGCTTGGCGGCAATCTCCGCCGGAATAGCCTTGGGTGGCTGCCAGAACGATGTCGACGCACCCAAGTTCGTGACTCCCGAAGCCACGATGCAGGCCAACACCACAATCAGCGAACTGAAATCCATCCCCGCCATCTGGACCGAGGTGGAGGGTCAGGACAGCAACAACGGTGCAATACTCTGCCCCTACAAGGATGAGGCAACGCAGACTCCCTACATCATAAAGGGTCGCGTAATCTCTTCTGACGCTTCGGGCAACGTATACAAGTCTCTCTACATCCAGGATGAGACAGGTGCAATCACCTTCTCCATCAACCAGAGCGACATGAACGCCGCATATCATATCGGCCAGGAGATCGTGGTCAACGTCACAGGCCTATACATCGGCAAGTATGCAGGTCTCAAGCAGGTGGGTTGGCTCAGCTATTACAATTCAACTCCGCAGGTGGCCTTCATGGGCTATGAACTCTTCAAGGAACATTCAGAGCTCAACGGCCTCCCCACATCCGATATGGCTTACGTGAACTATGGCAACCCATATCCCGCCAATAGCCTCTACACTGTAAAGACCGACATTCCGACGCTCAACTCAATGGCCGGCAACACCACAGCCGCCACTGAGATGATGAGCCAGCTCATCGAGCTGGACAATGTGCACTTCGAGGATGCCGGTGACCTCACCTTCGCCACTGAAGATGAGTCTGTGAGCCGCAACCTCCTCGATGACAACGGCAACTCAATCATAGTGCGCACCTCCGGCTACAGCGACTTCTGGAACTACCCTCTCCCCGAAGGCACCGGCAAAGTGCGCGGTCTGCTAAGCTACTACAACGGCACTTGGCAGGTAGTGATCCGCTCCATGGCCGACTGCATCTTCAAGGATGAAGGCACACAAAAGAAGCCATACACCGTGGAGCAGGCAATTGCTCTCCAGAATACAGGCGAATCCGGATGGGTGAGCGGTTACATAGTAGGCTCGCTCAAGGGTGGCGTAAGCAATGTCTCCGGCAACGGTGACGTAATCTGGAGCGCCAACGCTGACATGGACAACTCACTCGTGATAGGTCCCACAGCCGACTGCACCGACGTGGCCAAGTGTCTCGTGATGCAGCTCCCGCAAGGCTCTGACCTCCGCAAGCTCGTCAACCTGCTCGACAACCCCTCAATGTATAAGAAGCAGATCAAGGTGCGAGGCAATTTCGAGACTTATCTCGGCACCAACGGAATCACCGGCAACAAAGGTACCGTCAAGGAATTCGAAATCGAGGGTATGTCTGCCCCCGAAGCAACAGGCCAGGGCACCAAGGAAAACCCCTACAACATCACCGCCGTGATTGAGTCTACCGAACCCCTCACAGGTGTCTGGGTGGAAGGTTATGTGGCCGGCTTCGTGGCCAAGGGTGATTTCAACGTGGAGAACGCGGTATTCGCAGCCTCGTTCGACGGCAGCAGCTCAAACTTCCGCCGTAACACCAACATCATCCTCTCGAGCGTATCGGCTTCCCTCTTCTTCAACACAGACAACTCCGTGCCCGTGGAGCTCCCGGCTACCCCGGCTGACATCCGCACATCTCTCGGCCTTAAGGACAACCCCAACCTCTTCGGCAAGAAGATTATGGTGAAGTGTGATGTAGGCACTTACCTCGGTGTGCGCGGCATTCTCAAAGTCTCAGAATACGTGAAATAATCTCAGCCCCGAAACGGGCTTACAATAATCCCATCAATGCCCGCAGCTGACTGTATTTATATCGCAGGTCCGCTGCGGGCTGTTTTACAAATATGAAAAGTATTATATTATCTTTCTCGCTCCTTCTGCTTCTTCCGCTCGTCGCATCGGCGGCCTATACCGATGGCTATTACGATGCCATGAACGGCAAGAAGCGGGAGGCCCTGAAGAAGGCTGCCAAGGAGTGCGTGCAGAACCACACCAAGCTCGTATACACACAGCTCCCAAACTATTGGCAATACTCCGACGTTTACCCCGATCTGGTGAACGGATGCAAGCGCTGGTGGGACATGTATTCCGACAATGTCTACCTGATACGCAACGGCCAGGCTGCCCTCAGCAGTTTCTCGGCCAACCGTATGCAGCGCGAGCATGCAGTGCCCAAATCGTGGTGGAAGAAAAACGGCGATGTGGAATACACTCCCGCCTACAGCGACATGTGGAACCTATACCCCTCCGACGGACCGGCCAACCAGGCAAAGCTCAACTATCCGCTCGGTGAGGTGCAGAGCCACACCTTCGACAATGGCGTCACCAAGGTAGGTACCGCCCGCAACGGTCAGGGGGGCGGCTCCGGTATAGTGTTCGAACCGGGCAATGAGTACAAAGGCGACTTCGCCCGCGCCTTCTTCTATATGGCCACCGTGTATGATGACCTCCCTTGGGTATACACCTACATGTTCCAGCAAAACTCTTACCCCTCCATGCGCGATTGGGCCATCGACATGCTCCTCGACTGGGCACGCAAGGACCCGGTGTCGCAAAAGGAGATAGAGCGCAACAACCAGGTGGAGTTCTCGCAGGGCAACCGCAACCCCTTTGTCGATTTCCCCGAACTCGCCGAGTATATCTGGGGCGCACGCACCACTGAAGTTTTCTATGTCAAGGACCAGGGCGGACAGGTCACTCCCCCCATCACCGGCGACCCGGTGCTGTTCGACCCCGTCAACGGTGAGGCTCTCGACTTCAACGAAGTGGCTGTGACACAAAGTGTATCCGCTCCCCTGCATGTGCGTGGCGCCAACCTCTCCAATGCACTATCCATACGCATCACCGGTGCAGACAAGGACCAGTTCACAACCTCGATGTCGAGCATACCGGCCTACGAGGTCTGTCAGGAAAACGGCTATCTATTCAACGTCATTTACAAGCCCACTCGCGAAGGACACCACACAGCCACCCTCATGATTTACGATGGCGGTCTGCCCATCGGCTCCGACGTGGCAGTGAAGCTCGAAGGCTGGGCTTACCCAATCCCTTCGCTCAGCACTCTCACCGCCTACGAAGCCTCCGACTTCAACGGCAACTCCTATACCGCCTCCTGGAGCAAAGCCCCCGAGACCGTGGATTTCTATGTGCTCACCCGAGTCACATACCCCGAATCAGGCCCGGAGTCTGAGAGATTTACAGTCGACACCAATAGCCTCGTAATCTCCGACCGCGACCCGAATGTCACCGAGACCTACAGCGTGCAAAGCTCACGACTCGGCTACCTCTCCGAACCATCCAACGTAATCACCGTGGCAGCCGGAGCAAGCGTAATCGGCATAGAAGCCGACCAGCCACTCGCCTTGGGTGCCATCCCCGGCGGCTTCCTCGTGATGCTCGACTCCACGCACACCAACCTCCGCGTCTACGACATAAGCGGCCGACTCGTGCTGCAACAACCCGAAGTGAGCGGCGGTGAGATAATATACCTACCCTTAGGTGTCTACGTAGTGACAACCGAACAAAACCGCAAGCCTATCAAGATTGCAGTAAGATAATAAAAGTTCACTATAATATAGGCGACCGACTCAATAAAAATTTGAATCGGTCGCCTTTGCATTTCCCGAATTATTTGCTAAATTTGCTGATTACATTCAAGCAACTTATCAAAGTTAAACCTTAAACAACTGTAACAACAACATGAACTCTTATAAAGCTCAAACACTCAAGCACTTCATGGGCATATCGCTCATGACGGCAGCCATAATGGCCGCCACCCCGGCCCTCGCCTCATATCCTGAAGGCTACTACGACTCGCTCAATGGCAAATGCGGCGTCGAACTGATGCACGCCGTAAGAGCCGTCGCAAAAGACCACAAAGTAATAAGCTACGGCAATGACACCTGGGAAGCCTTCCGCTCCACCGATATAATCAACATCAACGGCACTGACTATTGGTGGGACATGTACAGCGACGAGAAGGTCAAAGTAGGCTCAAGCAAGCCCGATAACAAAATCATGAACATAGAGCACTCCGTGGCTCAATCCTGGTGGAAGGGGTCTTCTGACTCTCCCCGCAAGAATGACATAGTACACCTCAACCCATCAAACTCCAACGCCAACAACCGCAAGAGCAACTATCCTCTCGGCGAGATTGATGATGTAACCTGGGAAAATGGGGTGACTTTCGTAGGACACCCTAAATCAGGGCAAGGGGGCGGCAATAATTATGTCTACGAACCTTGCGACGAGTACAAAGGTGACTTCGCCCGCGCGTTCATGTATATGTTCACAATCTACAGCGACTTGAACTGGAACTCCGCCTGCGACTGGATGTTCGACACATCGAAGCCGTTGATGTTCAAGGACTGGGCTCGCAACCTGCTCCTCAAGTGGCACGCAGCCGACCAAGTAAGCGACAAGGAGCTGAAACGCAACGACGGCATTTACAAGGAGCAGCACAACCGCAACCCCTTCATCGACCTCCCCGCCCTCGCCGACCATATCTGGGGCAGCAAGGCCAACGAACCTTTCAAGGTTGACGACAATTATGTGCCCGACCCCAACCCGAATCCTAACCCCACAGACCCCACCACCATCAACAAATACCTCTGGCTCTCAGAGAACGACTCCGACATGGGCGAATGGGAAGTCGACGACCGAACACTCCCCTCTGCCGGCAAATTCGTATGGCAATGGAAGGAGTATCAAGGCCTCCATTACCTCAACGCCAGCGCACACATCAACGGCACCCCCTATGAGGCCCTATCATACATATGGAGCCCAATAGTCTCGATGAAAGATGTTTCATCGGCCAAGCTGACATTCGACCACGCAGCAAAGTTCCAGACCAACTGCAAGGAACTCTGCAAGCTCGTGGTGATGAACCACGACGTCAACGCCAACGCCCCCGAATACATCAAGGAATACAGCATTAACACATGGCAAAGTCCGGGCAAATGGACTTTCACGACATCCGAAGAGTTTGACCTCTCAGAATACACCGGCCACAACATCAGCGTGGGCTTCAAGTATGAGTCAACCCCCACAGGCGCCGACACCTGGGAAATCCGCAACGTACGTCTCGACCTCGTGCGCGACCAGAGCGGTGTGAACAGCCTCCCACAGGAGTTCGACGACTCTGACCTCGTGGAAGTCTGGGGCAACAATATCCTCGCTCCCGAAGGCGCAAGAATCTTCGACCTGAACGGTCGCGAAGTGAACGGTGAGAACCTGACCCCCGGCCTCTACATAGTGACAAAACAGTCTTTCCAAAAAGCCATAAAAGTCCTCGTGAAGTGAAAAAATCAGCAATAATACTGACAATAGCGGCAACCTCAATGGCTGCCTATGCCGAAATTCCGGCAAGTTATTACCAAAGTCTCGACGGCCTGCAAGGCGCTGCCCTGCGCAAGGCCATCGCAACCCTTGCCGACAGCCACACGTTGATTACCTATGGCGACAAGACATGGCAAGCCTTCGAGAAAACCGACATCCGCACTATCGATGGCCGCGAATGCTGGTTCGATATGTATTCCAACAATATCGTATGGCTCCCGGCTCACGATGCCCTCAACATAGAGCACTCAGTACCCAACTCCTGGTGGGGCGGCCAAAAAGGCTGCAAGGAGGCCCATTACGACCTCATGCACCTGAACCCCTCCGACCAAAACGCCAACAACAAGAAGAGTAGCCACCCGATAGGCGAAGTGGCCGACCCACGCCTCCTCGACAATGGACTCACCAAGATAGGCACACCTAAACAAGGCTTAGGCGGAGGCTCAACCACCGTCTTCGAACCGGCTGACGAGTTCAAGGGTGACTTCGCACGAGCATATTTCTATATCTTCACCTCTTATGCCGGCATAGACTGGACCAAGGGCGATGACAAGGGTGTGCGCTACATGCTCGACACCGACGACCGGCTACTCCCATGGGCCGCCGAAATGCTGCTCCGCTGGAACGAGGCTGACCCCGTTGACGACAGGGAACTGACCCGTAACGACGAGATTTACAAGCTCCAGGGCAACCGCAACCCCTTTATCGACTATCCGCAGCTCGCTGCATATATCTGGGGCGACAAGACCCAAAGCGCTTTCTCCATCTCCGCCGAAACCCCGGCTCAGGCAATCAACCGCCCGGAAGCTCCCTCCATTTCCGACGCATGGATGACCGGTGTCAATTCATACCTGGTGCGTTGGTGGGACAACCGTGCCTTGAACCTCTCATACTCCGATGGCACACTGATGATCAGCGTGGACGGACGCGACTTCTTCGAGCCTTCCACAATAGAAATCGATGGTGCGGCATCTGCCACAGAATCGCACACTTACAAGGCTTATGTCACCGCATCCGAAAATGGCAAGACTCTCCGAAGCCCAATCACCACCATCAGCTTCACGGCCCTCGCTCCCGACGTCACTGACTACTCGCAGGCCCGCTGGGAGAAGGTGACAGGCTCGCTAACCGACCTCGACAAGGGTTACTACACAATCCTCTCATCCACCACCCTCCACCCCATGAGCACCGACGGCGGCACTACCACCACTAAGTTCATGAACGAGGCAGGCTTCGCCCGCTTTGACAATGACGGCTTGCTCACCGAGCTCCAACCTCAGGCAGCCTTGGTGAAATTTGAAAAGCAGCAAGACAACAAATACAGCCTGCAAGTCTGCGACACCCATGGCAACCCCCTCGGCTATTGGAACTGCACTGACAAGAATAAGATGAAACTCGACCAAAACACTTTCACCCCGGCCACAGCCGCTCTCGGTGAAAACAACGAGTTTATCTTCACCTTCACCGAACACGGCAGCCTTCAGTTCAACAAGTCCCAGCCTCGATTCGTTAATTACTCTTCCAATCAAACCCCGGTATACCTATACCGCTTCAAAGACCTGCAGGGTGGCAGCTCCGAAGTGACTGAAGTGACCGACGGGGAGCAATGCGCAGTAGGCATAGAGGGCAACAACCTGACTCTTCCGCAAGGTGCCGAGGTCTTCAATATCGCAGGCCAAAGACTCGACGGCAAGAACCTCTCCCCGGGTATATACATAGTAAAAACCAAAGCCAAATCAATCAAGATTAGGCTCTAACCCTCAAAAAAGCAAAAACAAAAAACTATAGGCCGCGCACAAATATATGTGCGCGACCCATAAAAACTCCGGCTCGGATGTTCAAAAACACGATTTAGTACAAATTATTTGTATTATTTCGCCAAAAGAATTTTTAATTTACAATTTTAAATTCTAATTTAGCAGCCGAAGAAAAAAACGCTCGCCCCTCCAAGCCCACCTGAAAAAGCAGCAAGAGCCAAAGCACCTACCCCTCAGCTTTTGTTCTGTGCAAGCGCGAAGAGCTTGAGGCTGCATCGCGGTTTTGGAGGTGTGTGAGCGCAAAGCGCGAAAATCAAGAAAAAACAACCTTACCATAAAAACACATTCCTATGCTTAAAGAGACGAATGTAAAACCCATCGAAAAGGTGGTGGTTCGATTCGCCGGTGACTCCGGTGACGGCATGCAGCTCGCCGGCAACATCTTCTCCAACATTTCTGCCGAAATTGGAGACGAAATCTCGACTTTCCCGGACTATCCGGCTGAAATCCGTGCCCCACAAGGCTCGCTCAGCGGTGTCTCCGGTTATCAGGTCAGCGTTGGCAAGGGCGTGCACACCCCCGGCGATGAGGCCGATGTGCTCGTGGCCATGAACCCCGCCGCTCTCAAGACTAACCTCCGTTATCTCAAACGCGACGGCATCATTGTCTGCGACGTAGACTCATTCACCGCTGCCAACCTCAAGAAGGCGGAGTATGCCACCGACGACCCGGTCAAGGAGCTCGGCATCGACCCCTCGCACATCCTTCTCGTGCCGATGACCACCCTGCTCAAGAGCACCCTCGCCGACACCGGCATGGACCAGAAGGCCATCATGAAGAGCAAGAACATGCTCGCTCTCGGCGTTATCTGCTGGCTCTTCGACCGCCCGGTGGAAAGCGTCGAAGCGAAACTCAAAAAGAAATTCGCCAAGAAACCCACCGTCTTCGAAGCTAACGTCAAGGTGCTTCACGCCGGCTGGGACTATGGCCACAATACTCACAGCTCTCTCCCCACTTACCGCATTGACACTGCACAGGCTGAAGCCGGCACATATACCGACGTGACCGGTAACACAGCCACTGCATGGGGTCTTATTCTTGCCTCTGAGAAGAGCGGTCGCCCTCTCTTCCTCGGCTCTTACCCCATCACCCCGGCCACAGATATACTCCACGAGCTCGCCAAGCGCAAGGACCTCGGCGTGAAGGCTCTCCAGATGGAAGATGAGATTGCAGGCGTCTGCTCCGCTATCGGTGCAAGCTACGCCGGCCAACTCGCCGTAACGTCCACCTCCGGCCCGGGCCTCGCCCTGAAGTCTGAAGGTATCGGCCTCGCCGTCATGGCTGAGCTTCCGCTCGTCGTGATCGACGTGCAGCGCGGTGGCCCCTCTACCGGTCTCCCCACCAAAACCGAACAGACCGACCTCTTCCAGGCCCTATATGGCCGCAACGGTGAGTCCCCCCTCTGTGTGCTCGCTGCCGCAAGCCCCACCGACTGCTTCCACATGGCTTTCGAGGCCGCTCGTATCGCCATGGAGCATATGACTCCGGTAATCCTCCTCACCGACGCTTTCATAGCAAATGGCTCAAGCGCATGGCGCATACCTGAACCCGGTGACTACCCGGAGATTCATCCCAACATCCTCCCCACCGAAATTCTCGAGAAGGGTTGGAAACCTTACGACCGCGACATCAAGTCGCTCGCTCGCTATTGGGCGCTCCCCGGCACTCCCGGGGCAATGCACCGCGTGGGTGGTCTCGAGAAGGACAACAAGACCTCGATTATATCTACCGACGGCACCAACCACGAACTCATGGTGCAATCGCGCCGTCGCAAGGTGGAGCTGATTGCAGAGAATATCCCGATGATGGAGCCGATGTGCGACGCCGATGCCGACACTATCCTGCTCGGATGGGGCGGTACCTACGGACACCTCCTCACCGCGGCCAACCAGCTCAACGCTGACGGACACCCCGTGGCTTTCTGGCAGTTCCGCTATATCAACCCCCTGCCCAAGAATACGCTCGAGGTGCTTAAGAAGTACAAACGCATCATCGTGGCCGAACTCAACACCGGCATGTTTGCAGACTATCTGCAGTCAAAACTCCCCGGCAAGGAGATTCTCCGCATCAACAAGGTGGAGGGACAGCCATTCCTCGTGCGTGAAGTCGTGGAGGGTGTGATCGAACATATGAAAAATAACGCTTAATCCGGAGTGACCAAGATGGAAAACAACAATTATTCCGCATCAGATTATAAGAATTCTCAGAGCGCACGCTGGTGCCCCGGATGTGGCGACCACGCGATTCTCAATGTGCTGCACAAGGCTATGGCCGAAATCGGCGTCGCCCCCAAGGACACCGCCGTTATCTCTGGCATCGGTTGCAGCTCGCGCCTCCCTTACTACATGAACACCTACGGCATGCACACCATCCATGGTCGCGCTGCTGCCATAGCCACAGGCGTCAAGACCGCCAACCCCGAGCTCACCGTATGGCAGATCTCGGGCGACGGTGACGGCCTCGCCATCGGCGGTAACCACTTCATTCACTGCGTGCGCCGTAATGTGGACATCAATATGCTGATCCTCAACAATAAGATATATGGTCTTACCAAGGGTCAGTATTCACCCACTTCCGACCGTGGCACTGTGTCGAAATCTTCACCCTACGGCACCGTCGAAGACCCCTTCATCCCCGCCGAACTCTGCTTCGGAGCACGCGGCAATTTCTTCGCCCGCAGCTTCGACATGGCTCTCCAGACCACACAGGAGTGCATGGTGGCTGCCGCACGCCACAAAGGCGCTGCCGTGGTGGAGGTGCTCCAGAACTGCGTAATCTTCAACGATGGCATACACAGCTACTTCGCCGACAAGGAGAAACGTGCTGACCACACCATCCACCTCGTGCATGGACAGAAGATGCTCTTCGGCAAGGATAACAGCAAGGGTCTCGTGCAAGACGGTTTCCTGCTCAAGGCTGTCACAATAGGCGAGGATGGATACACCATCGACGACGTGCTCGTGCATGACGCCCACTGCGCATCCAACTTCCTGCAGCAGCAACTCGCCATGATGGACGGCCACGAACTCCCCCTCGCCCTCGGCGTGATCCGCGACTACCAAGCCCCCGTATACAACGAGGAAGTATGGCGCCAAACCACGGAAGTGCAAGCAAAATACGGCTACACCTCCCTGCGCGACATGATAATGAAAACCCACGAAACCTGGGAAATCAAATAAACCCGGGGAATTAAATATTGGAAGCCCCTCCCCAAGAGGAGAAGCAACCATCAAAATAATACCCAAAGCGGAGGCACAAAAGTGCCCCCGCTTTTATTTTGCCTTAACCAAAAAAAATCAGAAAAAAATCTGCTTGCACTTTACAAAATTTTAGCTATTTTTACGACATAAATCTAATACTACCGTGGCCGGTGACTTTTTGGCGCCTCAATGCATCAGCACCGCCCCGCATATCAAATCTGATTCATGAAACTCTTTAGCTCTCTAATCATGGGCCTACTCTGCGTTGCAGCAACGGCAGCCGCACAAGACCGTCCACCCCTCTTCACCGTCGGCAACACCTCCGACTCTCTCGCTTACGAGAAAGTCAAGATAGGCATGGAGGCCCGTTTTGACTTCGCCTTCGACGCCATAAAGGATGCCAAGGATGAGGCCGGTTTCCACGGCCGTTATCTAAACCTCATGCTCGACGGACACATTATCCCGGAACTCTCATACCACTGGCGCCAACGGCTCAACAAGCTCGGCGAAATGAAAAATGACGTGTTCGGAGCCACCGACAACCTATATCTCGACTGGTCACCCTCAAGCCGGTGGGACCTCTCTGCCGGCAAGCTGACAGTGGATATCGGCGGCTATGAGTACGACAACGCCCCCATCAACGAGTTCTTCTCCTCTCTCTTCTGGAATCATTTCGCCTGCTATCAGTTCGGCGTCGGTGCCCGCTACAATTTTCCCGGCGGCAAGCACTCTCTCAGCTTCCAGTTCACCAACTCCCCCTACGCCGCGAAGCTCGGTGACTCCAACTTCGCATACAACCTGATGTGGCGCGGACACATGGGATTCTTCCACACCCTATGGTCGGTAAACGTGATGCAATACGGCAACGGCCACACGGCCCAGTTCATCTCGCTCGGCAACCGCTTCGAGTTCGGCAATTTCTACCTCGACCTCGACCTCCAGAACCGCCACTCAAGGCACGAGAAGTTTTGGTTTGGCGACTGGTTCGCAATAGCCAAGGCCAACCTCCGCCTGAGCCATCACTTCGACATCTTCGCCAAGGGAGGCTACGAACGCTGGAAACCGGAATTCGAAAAACCGGGGGCAATAGAATGCCCCCTATATGGCATAGGAGCAGAATACTACCCCCTGAAGAAGAGCCGCGACCTGAGAATCCACGCAGCCATAGATGTCTGCCACGACGACACCAACACCCGCCGCCTCCAAGCCCAAATAGGCATAACCTGGAAAATGGACATCTTCTCCTGGCGCTAAGAAAAACAAAAAAACAAAAGCCCTTAAAGTCCTTAAAGACCCTAAAGACCCTAAAGACCCTAAAGCACAAAAACATGCAAATGAAAATAACCTCAGATACAGTCCAAACCACCAAGCAGGCAAAAAAGGCCAACTCAAAGGCCAAGGCAGCCGAGCCGCTGATTTTCTTAGTGATTTTCATAGCCATATTCGGCTACTTAGCCTCCCACATGGGCATGTCAAATATGATGAACACCCTGATGCAGACGGCCTACCACCTCCTGCTCGAGACTGTCTTCTTCCTGATGGGCATAACGGTGCTGATGGGTGCCCTCGCCGGCCTGCTCACGGAGTTCGGGGTAGTGCAACTCCTCGAGAAGCTGCTACGCCCGCTCATGAAGCCTCTCTTCAACCTCCCCGGAGCCGCTGCACTCGGTGCGGTGGTGACCTTCCTCAGCGACAACCCTGCCATAATAAGCCTCTCCAAAAACGGTAAGTTCGCCAAGTATTTCAAGACTTACCAACTCGTCTCGCTGACCAACTTCGGCACAGCCTTCGGCATGGGTCTCGTGGTGGTAGTCTTCATGATGAGCCAAGGCTACGTGGGCGCACCCCTTATCGGTGTATTCGGAGCGGCATGCGGATGCTTGATTTCCACCAGGCTGATGCAACGCTTCACCCTCAAGTCGCACCCCGAATATGATGTCTATACTGAAACAATAGCCCAAGAAGAGAGCGAAACCGAAGCTGAAGATGAGAAACCGGGCATATTCATGCGCTGCCTCAACGCGATGCTCACCGGCGGCAAGAACGGTGTGGATCTCGGCATGGCCATTATCCCCGGCGTGCTGATTATCTCCACTATGGTGATGATACTCACCTTCAACACACCCGCCGACCAGCTCGACGGCTCCGCCTACCAGGGCGTGGGCCTGCTGCCGATGCTCGCCGACAAAATAAACTTCGTGTTCGACTGGCTCTTCGGCTTCACCAACTCGGAGCTTCTCGCCTTCCCCATGACAGCCTTAGGCGCCGTAGGAGCAGCCCTCGGCCTCGTGCCGACATTCGCACAGCAAGGCATTCTCGACGGCAACGCAGTGGCAGTATGCACCGCCATAGGCATGTGCTGGTCAGGATACCTCAGCACACACGCAGCCATGCTCGACACAATGGGCTTCCGCCACCTGATCTCAAAAGCAATAGGCGCCCACACAATAGCAGGCCTATGCGCCGGTATAATAGCCCACTGGACTTACGTCCTCTTCTCCCTCCTCTAAAAGAATGGTGACCAGCCGGGAGCCGTGCGGTAGGCAGCTTCGCGCCCAGAAGGCACGATGAGCCGGCAACGGCGATACATGTATTCTTCGCAGGGGTCAAAAAGGGTGCTGTTGCAGTCGAACGCCGGTGGCTCCGGCGACATCTCCACTATTTCTTCAAGATTGCGGCACCCCTCAAATATCAGCTCTCCAAGCAGCTTGCTGTTGGCCGGAAGCACAACGCGCCGCAGTGAGTCGCACTCGGCAAAGGCATATGACTCCAACTCCACGACACTCGCCGGCATTATCGCCTCGCGAAGCTTGGTGCAGAAGCTGAAGGCATTCGACCCGATGTGCGTCACGCCTCGGGGCACCTCAATGCTCCGTAATTCCCCACAGTAGGCAAACGCATGACCCTGTATGTCGCGAACCCGAACCGGCGCCTCAAACCGAACAGTGTGAAAGTCCGACCGCCAACTAAATGCATCACGCCCGATCACCTCAGTGCCGCCCGGTATCACCAACACTGAGTCGCGCACCTCTCCAAGGCTCACCGGAAATGCCGGCAAAACCCCAAGAACAAGGAAAAATAACCAAATAAAAGCACGAACCATATAGGGCAATTATTTGGGTGGCAATATATCTTCAGGCTTAACGGAGTCGACTGCCGTGACCAGCACTTTGGTGTCGCCACGCCAAGGCAACCCTACATGGTAGCGACGGTAATGCACCCGCACGGGTAAGTTGGCGTAGTGCATACGCACCATATCGGCTGCCACCGACGGGTCGGTGGTGCTGAACACAAAGTCCGACTCATACACCCGGGTGGTGTCCATCAGGTTCTTATAGGGCAAAAGCACTCCCTCAAAGGTGGTGAATACCTCCCCGCGCTTCTCGATGTTCTCGATATAGCCAGATTGGGTGGCCTCCTGCACATACGGATGAAAGCATCGCAGCCAGAGCACCCACAGCAACCCGGCCACTATGCCAACTATTAGAACCCAAGCCCAAAGTCTCCAGTTTACACGCCCCGACGGCTTCAGGTGCTCAAACTCATCTTCCGGCTCTTCCCAGTAGCGGGGATCATCGGGTGTATAGACCGGCTTCTTCGGCTCTTCCACTTTCTCCGGCACTTCGGAGTTCTCAAAGAAGTCCTCTTTTTCGTTATCGTCAAAATTCATATTCTTTCTATTTCCCTGTTAATTTGACTGAATGAAATATACCTAAGCTTCAATCCACTTCACGACTCATATGACCTAACACTTTTCTTGCGTCCCGACACCGATATATATACCATGGTGTATATGCCAAGCAGTATCAGCATGACTGTCTGTCCTGACCATTGCAGCATCGAGAAGGCTGTGCCTTGCGCGTCGCTGATGCCATACACTGCAAGGCCGAACATCACGGCGATGTTCCAAGGGCCAAGACCACCGTTGCTTGGCACGGCCATGCCGATCGAACTGAGTACAAACGCCACCAAGCATGGCGTGAGTCCGAACGCAAGCCCCGGCTCGGAGCAAAGTTCCCGGGTGAAGGGGAAAGCGAAAAAGGCCACATAAAGCTGCACATAGTAACAACCCCAGATGCAGAGCGTGTAGCCGATAAATTTCCACTTGCCGTGCATCGTGGCTATCGACGCGAACCCTTTCCACATCTCCCCAACCCATTTGCGCGTCTTGGCCACAGGCCCGAAGTTGCGCCCTAATGTGAAGATCGCCCAAATCAAGGCCACACCTCCCACCACAACTGTCCAAGTCCATGGGTTATTGAAAGTATCTACAAGCCCGGCACCGATAGGATATTTCACTAAGAAAGCCTCTATGGCCGGGGTCGCGACCACGAAGGTGAGCAGTGTCAGCAGCAGCACGATAAATGCGTCGGAAAGCCTGTCGGCTACCATCGAACCGACCACCGTGGTGAAGGCCTTGTGCTCTCGCCCGGCTATGTAGCTGCAACGCCATATCTCGCCCAAGCGCGGAAACACCAAGTTGAGCGCGTAGGTGCCGAATATCGAGCACACCAATGCCATAAGCGGAGGTCTGATGCCGAGGCTGCGAAGCTGTATCTGCCATCGCAATGCCCTGAAGATATGGCTGAACACGCTGATTGCCATCGCCGCCAATATCCACCAGTAGTCCACTCCGTGTGTCACTATCTCCCACATGTCGGAGAAGTTGACCTTCTTGAACATATAGGTGACCAACAGCACGGTGAGCGCCAAGGGCAACAACCAGCGCACCACATACGACATTATCTTCTTTACATTAACCATCACAGCACAAATTCGATTTCCTTAAACATATATTCCCCGCTCTGCCCGGTCTCGACATCGCAGACCCGCAGGGGCCCGAGCGGCGACACATCTTCGATCACCCCGCCAAACTCCCGGACGTCGCCACGGCGTCTGAACGGATGCACACCCTCGCGCCGCCACAGCCAGGACTTGAACTCGCGGTGCATCGCCATGCGGGCCTCGGCATCGCCGAGTGCCCCGAGCCGTCGCTCCAGGCTGACTCCGACTCCGGCCGCCACATGGTTGAGCACGTATTCCGCGCCGGTGAGCTGACGCATTGACACCGGATTGGGAGCATCACTCCGAAACTCCGTCTGGTTCACGTTCAGCCCAACACCGATGCGAGTCTGCTCTATGCAGCTTCCCGTGAGCGAGTGCTCTATCAATATGCCCGAGATTTTGCGGTCTCCCACATATATGTCGTTGGGCCATTTCACCTCTGCCTCTATACCTTCGCTGCGGAGAAAGTCGGCCACGCCAAGAGCCACAGCCTCGCTTATGGCAAATTGCTCTGCCGGAGTCACCGGCAGCCGGCGTGCCATCAGGGTGAAGGTGAGATTCTTGCCCGGCTCTGACTCCCACGAGTTGCCACGCTGGCCACGCCCCGCAGTCTGCGAGTGCGCCGCCACCATCGTCATGTCGTCAAGCTCGTCGCAATGCACCGACACGTAGCTGTTGGTCGAGTCTACCTCCTCAAGTATTATATATTTCATCGTATGTCGTTTTCTGTAAGAGTCCGTCTCTTAACGTAGATTCTCAATCTTCCACTCTGATAACCCGAGTGCCATCATCTTCCACCATTATACGCACCACCACGGTGTCGTCGGGCAGAAATGCCTCCACATTGCCGGCCCATTCCATCAGGCAGAGGGCATCCGATTCGAAGTAGTCTTCAAGCGAAAGGTCTATGGCCTGCGCCACACTGTCGATACGATAGAAATCGAAATGATATATACGCTTTCCATCCGGGGTCTCATACTGGTTCACGATGCTGAACGTGGGCGACGTCACACCATCTTCCACGCCGAGCACTCTACCTATAGCCGCTGTCAGGGTGGTCTTGCCTGCCCCCATCGGTCCTTCGAGCACCACGTGCCGCCTATCTCCGAGGGCCTCAAGCAGCTCCCGGGCCGCAGCGTCTATATCTCGCTCATCTTTTATATATATTTCCATGTTTTTTCACTTAATCATGCAAATTTAGCGATTTTTTGATTAAATTTGTTGTTTGAATGGGTGATATGTCATTATTGACCCCTTTTTTCTCTCACCTCCCCGATTTTCACTCTTAAATTTACCTGCTAAAAATATGGGAAAAGTCATGATTATCGGCGCCGGTGGCGTCGGAACCGTAGTGGCGCACAAGTGCGCCCAGCACCCCGAGGTGTTCAGCGAGATAGTGCTCGCTTCGCGCACCAAGTCGAAATGTGATGCCATCGCTGAGAAGGTGGCCGAACGAACCGGTGTCAAGATTCTCACCGACTCTGTCGACGCTGACTCTGTGCCGCAGCTCTGCGAACTCTTCAACCGCCATCACCCGGCTCTCGTCATCAACGTCGCTCTCCCCTATCAGGACCTCACCATCATGGAGGCTTGCCTGCAGTGTGGCGTGAACTATCTCGACACTGCCAATTATGAGCCTAAGGATGAGGCTCATTTCGAATACAGCTGGCAGTGGGCGTTCCGCGACCGCTTCGAGAAGGCCGGACTCACAGCAATCCTCGGCTGCGGCTTCGACCCGGGCGTATCTGCCGTATTTGTGGCTTATGCCGCAAAGCACCATTTCTCCGAGATGCGCTATCTCGACATCGTGGACTGCAACGCCGGAAACCATGGCAAGGCTTTCGCCACCAATTTCAACCCCGAAATCAATATCCGCGAAATCACCCAGAAGGGCAAGTATTGGCAGGATGGCAAGTGGGTGGAAACCGAAAACCTCGAAATCCACAAGCCCCTCAATTACCCCAACATCGGTGAGCGCGAGAGCTACCTTCTCTATCACGAGGAGCTGGAGAGCCTCGTCATCAATTTCCCGACTATACGCCGCGCCCGTTTCTGGATGACTTTCGGCCAGGAGTATCTCACTCACCTGCGCGTAATCCAGGATATAGGCATGGCACGCATCGACCCGGTTATGTATAACGGCCAGGAGATTATACCTATCCAATTCCTCAAGGCCGTACTCCCCGACCCCGGTTCGCTCGGAGAGAACTATACCGGTGAAACCTCGATAGGCTGCCGCATCTCGGGCCTCGACAAGCAGGGCAAGGAGTCTACTTATTACATCTACAACAATTGCTCTCACCAGGCCGCATATCAGGAGACCGGCGCACAGGCCGTGAGCTACACCACCGGCGTGCCCGCAATGGTAGGCGCCATGATGTTCATGACCGGCAAGTGGGTGATGCCCGGTGTGCACAATGTAGAGGAGTTTGACCCGGATCCGTTCCTCACAACCCTCGCTGAGAATGGTCTCCCCTGGCACGTCATCGTCGACGGTGACCTCGAGTTTAACGACTGATTTAAATCATCATCATAACAAAATGACATCATGACAAAATGACATAACGACAAAAATGTCAGAATGTCATGATGTCATTTCAGTTCAATCCATGAAATCTCATATGAAATCCTACATCCCGTTTTTGACACTCGGCGCCCTTGCCCTCAGCGCAGTGGCTGCCACCATGCCCGCCCCCGGCTCTATCTCTACATCGGGCAAATCGACTCTCATAGGCACCGGCAATGGCACCGTGGCCATAACCCCTATCACCCCCGACATTTTCAAGGTGTCGCGCATACCCGCCGGCACCCGCTCGTTCAGCTTCCCCCGCTCGCAGGCTTCCGTGCTTTCTCCCGACAATGACGGCATAGCGTGGTTTGCATCTCCCGAGGAGGTGAAGTTCTCATCGGGCACCCTTACGCTCCTCGTAGACCGCAAGTCCGGTCGCACCCGATTCATCAACGCCGAGGGTGACACCATCCTCACCGAAGCTGCCGGCGTAAACAATTCGGGCGACACCAAGACCATCTCGCTGCTCAACAATGTGGCCCAGAATTTCTACGGCGCCGGCGAGCGTGGCCATTCCCTCTGCCTCAACGGCGACACCCTCTCGATGTATAACCGTCAGAACTATGGCTACACCGACTCTGACCCACGCATATCGCAGATGGGCATTTCCACACCTTGGCTCGTGAGTGACGCCGGTTACGGTGTCCTCTTTGACGATTACAATAAGGCGCAACTCGTGGTCGGCAATGACTCGATAGTCTATTCTTCCGAAACCCCGAAGCTCCTCAGCTATTATTTCGTGAACGGCAATGGCTCGCTGGCCGATGCCACCGGCCAATTCGCCCGGCTCACCGGTAACCAGCCGCTCCCCCCGTTCTGGACGCTCGGCTACATAACCTCTAAATATGGCTATCATAATGAGAAGGAGACGCTTGGCGCAATCGACTCTCTGAAGCAGCGCGGATATCCCGTAGATGGTGTAGTGCTCGACCTCTATTGGTATGGCAAGGAGACCGACATGGGCCGTCTCGAATGGAATAAGGAGCAGTTTCCCGACCACAAGCAAATGCTCGACTCACTCCGCAATATGGGCGTCAACACGGTGCTGATCAACCAGCCGTACATCAACAAGATCGGAGCTATCGACAATTACAACACCCTCGCCGAAGCAGGACTGCTCGCCAAGGATAAGGATGGCAATGTGCATGATGTCACCACTTGGGTCGGCGACGCCGGCATGTTCGACATGGCTAACCCCAAGACGCAGGCTTGGCTCTGGAACCGCCTGAAGGGTCTGACCGCCGAAGGCGTGGCCGGATGGTGGGGCGACCTCGGCGAACCCGAAGTGCACCCGCTCACAATAGTCCATGCAAATGGCGAGACAGCATCGGAGTTTCATAACGTATGGGGCAATATATGGTCTAAAACCATATATGACGGCCTGCGTAATGATTTCCCCGACATGCGCCCGATGCTCATGATGCGCGGCGGCACCACCGGCTTGCAACGCTATGCGGTGTTCCCCTGGACCACCGACGTGTCGCGCAGCTGGGGCGGCTTCGAACCCCAGGTGAAGCTGATGCTCAACTCCGGCCTCTCCGGGCTCGGATATATGGGCTCGGACGTGGGCGGCTTCGCAGTAGACCCTGCCGACCCCTATCAGCCCGAGCTTTACGTGCGCTGGCTCCAGATGGGCACTTTCTCGCCCATGCTCCGCACTCACGCCCAGCTCAAGCCTGAGCCTTACCACTATCCGCAGCACAATGACATCATTCTCGATTTCGTGAAGCAACGCTACGAATGGCTCCCATACAACTACACGCTCGCCTACGAGAACTCCACCAAGGGCTTGCCGTTGGCACGACCGGTCAATTTCCACTCCGAGGGTGGCACTGACCCGGCCAACATCACCGACGAATACCTCTGGGGTGCTGACGTGCTCGTGGCTCCGGTCTTCAAGAAGGGCGCCCGCTCGCGCAAGGTATATTTCCCCTCCGCAAGCAAATGGTATAACTGGAACAACCCGGCCCTCTCTTACAAGGGTGGCACCACGGCTACAGTCAAGGCTCCGCTCAGCGAACTCCCGATGTTCGTGAAGGCCGGCAGCTTCATACCGCAATATATGCAGCCTATCGAGAATGTGAAGCAGTATGACCCGAGGTTCTTGACAATCACCTACTTCCCCGACACTGAGGCTTCGGAGTTCACCCTCTTCGACGACAACCGCCTGAGCCCCACCTCACTTCAGGACAGCGAATACCAGCTCACCACATTCAAGGCTTCAAGAGAGGGACGCAACACCCGCTTCGAAGTGACAAGCGAAGGCGCATACAAGGAGATGCCCGAAAGCCGCCTTTTCACCCTCGAAGTGGTGCAAAGCGCCAAGCCCAAGGCAGTGCTACTCGATGGCCAGAAACTGATGGAGGTATCCACACCAAAAGCAATGCGCAACGCAGCCTGGACTTTCGACCCGACCACACGCACCCTCTCAGTGGCATTCCCCTTCGCCTACAAGCCAACAACCCTGACAGTAGAGCAATAACCCAATAAGACAATAAGACAATAAGACAATAAGACAATAAGACAATAAGACAAATAGGGCCAATAAGATTAAGAAATCATCAGCCCTATTAGCCTTATCAGCCCTATTAGCCTTATTAGCCCTAACAACCAAGTCAAATTCTTCCGCATTTTTTGCACAAACGTCAAAATTATGTGCAAAAATTGCGGAAAAATTTCTTTATTAGAATATTTTGATTAACTTTGCATTCTGAATCGGAGTGTATACATACGCAATCTGAAAAGTTTGCTCTTGTAACCCTCTGATTCACAAACCATGCACAAGCCTCCACAAGGGCTTTCGCTGCATTCTTCAAAGCAATTTAATTAATAACTTAAAAAATTTATACGACATGTCTGACATCGAACAGAAAGTAAAAGAGATCATCGTAGACAAACTCACAGTAGACGAAAACGAAGTAACTCCCCAGGCTGAGTTCAACAAGGATCTCGGCGCTGACTCACTCGACACTGTAGAGCTCATCATGGAATTTGAGAAGGCTTTCGACCTCAACATCCCTGATGCAGACGCAGAGAACATTAAGACTGTGGGCGACGCTATCGCATACATCGAATCACACAAGGCATAATCCCACTAAATGGAATTAAAGAGAGTAGTAGTAACAGGTCTTGGCGCTCTGTCCCCCCTCGGCAATAACGTTGCCGACACTTGGGAGGCTGCAAAGCGCGGCGAGAGCGGTGCCGCACCCATCACCCACTTCGACGCTTCGAAGTTCAAGACGCAGTTTGCCTGCGAGGTGAAGGGCTATGACCCGGCCGCTCATTTCGACCGCCGCCAGATGCGCCAGCTCGACCTGTACGCAATGTATGCCCTCACTGCCGCTGAAGAAGCAGTGAAGGATTCCGGTATCCTCGCCGAGGGCGTGGACCGCAACCGCGTCGGTGTTATTTTCGCCGCAGGTATCGGCGGACTCCACACTTTCGAGGAAGAAGCCGGCTATTTCGCTCTGCATGGCGCCGAACAGGGTCCGAAGTACAACCCGTTCTTCATCCCCAAGATGATCGCCGACATCGCAGCCGGGCATATCTCAATGCAGTATGAGTTCCGTGGCCCAAATTATGCCACTGTCTCTGCATGCGCCTCTTCCAACAACGCCCTCATCGACGCCTTCAACATGATCCGCCTCGGCTATGCCGACGCTATCGTGGCCGGCGGCGCCGAAGCTGCCGTCTTCCCCGCCGGTGTGGGTGGCTTCAACTCCATGAAGGCCCTCTCTATACGCAACGATGAGCCCCAAACCGCCTCGCGCCCGTTCAGCGGCTCGCGCGACGGTTTCGTCATCGGCGAAGGCGCAGCTGCACTTATCCTCGAGGAGCTCGAGCACGCTAAGGCTCGCGGTGCCAAAATCTACGCTGAAGTGGCCGGCGGCGGCATGAGCGCCGACGCTTACCACATCACAGCCACTCACCCCGAAGGCCTCGGCGCTAAGCTCGTGATGCAGAACGCTCTCAAGGATGCCGGCATGAAGCCCGAAGATATCGACTACATCAACCTCCACGGTACCTCAACCCCGGTTGGCGACCGCAGCGAGGCTAAGGCTATCGTCGACGTGTTCGGCCCTCACGCTTATGAGATGAACCTCAGCTCTACAAAGTCTATGACCGGTCACCTCCTCGGCGCCGCCGGCGCTCTCGAGGCTGTACTAAGCATCAAGACTATCAACGACGGCATTATCCCCCCCACCATCAACCATGAGGAGGGTGACATTGACCCCGAAGTCGACCAGAAGCTGAACTTCACTTTCAACAAGGCTGTCAAGAAGGACGTCAAGACTGTCCTCTCAAACACTTTCGGATTCGGTGGACACAACGCCGCTATAATCCTGAAGAAGTACGAAGGATAATCAAATACCCTTTCCGATAAAGAGGAGGAAGCACCAAAATGGGAGCTCCCTCCTTTTCTATTTTTTGGCGCTTGCGTATCTGCCATTTTTTTACTAAATTTGTGCTTGGAAATCAAGAAAATTCAAAAGAGCAAATATGGCTTCTGAAGATAATTATCAAGAGGTTGAAGGCTTCGATGCCGAGCAGCCCGAAAAAAAGAAATATCAAGCTGACAACATCCAGGTGCTCGAGGGTCTCGAGGCCGTGCGCAAACGCCCGTCCATGTATATCGGCGACACTTCCGCACGCGGTCTACACCATCTCGTATACGAGGTTGTCGACAACTCTATTGACGAGGCCCTCGCCGGCTTCGCCAACCATATCGAGGTAACTATCCGCGAGGATAACTCTATCAGCGTGGTCGACAATGGCCGCGGCATCCCCGTTGATATGCACGCAAAACTCCACAAGCCGGCCCTCGAGGTCGTCCTGACCGTGCTGCACGCGGGCGGTAAGTTCGACAAGGGTTCTTATAAGGTCTCCGGTGGTCTCCACGGCGTCGGCGTGAGCTGCGTGAACGCTCTCTCTGACTATCTCCGCGCCGAGATTCACCGCGACGGCAAGGTGCATATGCAGGAATATGCCTACGGCAAACCCACATGCGACCTCTCCGTAATCGGTGAAACCGACCATACCGGCACCACAATCATATTCCACCCCGACGCCTCTATCTTCTCCGAGACTGTCTATGACTATGAGACGCTCGCAAACCGTCTGCGCGACCTCGCTTTCCTCAACGCAGGTATCACACTATCTCTCACTGACCTCCGTGTACTCGACGAGGAGGGTAACCCCAAGCGCGAGGTGTTCCACAGCGACGAGGGCCTCAAGGAGTTCGTCAAGTATATCGATGCCGGCAAGGAGCCGCTCATCGAGGATGTGGTGCATCTCAACACCGAGAAAAATGGCGTGCCAATCGAAGTCGCCCTGACCTACAACACTGACTTCAACGAGAATATATATTCTTACGTCAACAATATCAACACCATAGAAGGTGGCACACACCTCACAGGCTTCCGCCGCGGCCTCACTTTCACTCTCAAGAAGTATGCCGACGACAACCACATGCTCGATAAGCTCAAGATCGAGCTCTCAAAGGAGGACTTCCGCGATGGCCTGACTGCCGTAATCTCAGTCAAGGTCGCCGAGCCACAGTTTGAGGGCCAGACTAAAACCAAGCTCGGCAACAATGAGGTGATGGGCGTGGTGCAGACCGCCGTCAGCGAAGCGCTCCGCAATTACCTCGAGGAGCACCCCAAGCAGGCCAAGGCTATCGTCGACAAGGTGGTGCTCGCCGCCCAGGCAAGACACGCTGCTCAGTCGGCACGTCTGAGAGTGCAAAATAAGTCACCTTTTGCCAGCGCGGGGCTTCCCGGCAAGCTCGCCCCCTGCAAGAGTCGCGACGCCGTGGAGTGCGAGCTCTTCCTCGTGGAGGGTGACTCGGCAGGCGGTTCGGCAAAGCAGGGCCGCAACCCACACTTCCAGGCTATCCTCCCTCTGCGCGGTAAAATCCTGAACGTGGAGAAAGCTCAGGACCATAAGGTGCTCTCGAGCGACGAAATCGTAAACATGTATAAGGCTCTCGGAGTGACTATCGGCACGGAGGAGGACTCGAAGGAACCCAACATGTCGAAGCTCCGCTACCACAAGATCATAATCATGACCGATGCCGATGTCGACGGTGCACACATCGCCACCCTGCTCATGACCTTCTTCTACCGCCGCATGCGCCCGATTATCGACAATGGCTATCTCTACATAGCCACCCCTCCGCTCTATAAGTGTACCATCAAGGGCAAGAAGGGCTCGGAGGAGTATTGCTGGACTGACCAGCAGGTGCAACGATTCGTAGACGAGAAATGCACCGGCGACCGCAATAAGCTCGTGCTCCAGCGATACAAAGGTCTTGGTGAGATGAACCCCGAACAGCTCTGGGAAACCACCATGGACCCCGAAAACCGTATGCTCAAGCAGGTCAACCTCACCAATGCGGCAGAAGCCGACCGCACTTTCTCTGTGCTGATGGGCGAAAACGTGGCCCCGCGAAAGGAGTTCATAGAGTCGCACGCAACTTACGCAAACATCGACGCATAAACCAAATCTCAGATACAACAAAAGGCTGCGCTTCCGCGCAGCCTTTTGTTGTATAACCAAATTCATCATGATGGGTCACTGAAGCAATCGCTCAAAAAGTGCAATATACTCCCCCGCAACCACCGGAGCAGCAAATTTAGCCCGCGCCGAGGCAAGCATCCGAGCTTCAATCGCAGCCGCATCCTGACGCTTGGCCCAAAGTATCCCCTCTGCTATATTGCGCGCGGCCACATGCATATCATCATCCCAATCGGCTATATAGCCGGTATCGCCGTGCGACACGATGTCTGACTGTCCTCCGCGTCCGAAGCTGACAGGTATGCACCCGTACACCTGCCCCTCCACCAATGTGCCGGGCAAGGTCTCATAAAGCGATGTTGACACCACGGCATCTGCACCCAAGTAGACATCCCTGACATTATCCTCCCCCGTCACCACTCCAAGATGCGTGTGCGATATCCCTACGCCATCCAGAGCCTGAGGGTCTTTAAGATTGCCGAATGTCACCAACTCGATTCCCTCTGCATCTGCCCCATATTCATCGCGAAGTATCCGCGTGGCCTCCACAAGTATCGGCAAGCCTTTAACCGGGTCGTCAAGACGCGCCGCCCCCATCACTACCCGGAATTTATGCTCGTGTGTACGCGCATGGCTCTCGCGCAGATGCTCCGCATCTTCAGGAATAGGGAAGGCGTTAGGTATAACGCTGAGCGGCCTGTCTCCCAACAGCGTGGACTGACGCGCCAAGTCGGCAAGCCAATTCGACACGGCCACAAAATGCAACGTCCCGCGTCCGCCATATACTGCCTGCTTGTTGCCATGCACCTTATACGACAAATCAACCGGTGTAGCCATCTTTCCCAAGAATTTGCAAAGACCGCAATTCTCTCGCCACCGGGTGCAGTCGCCGGCATGATGACAAATGCCGGTGAAGTTCCACATGTCGTGCATCGTCCACACCACCGGCTTGCCGAGCCGCATGATATCGCGAACCCCCTGCAGCGAGAGCATCCCCTGGTTCACCCAGTTAAGACATATCACATCAGCCTCGCGCACCCACCTGTGGCGACTCAATGGCAGACCATCGCTCGCAATATCCACCTTAAACAAGTCTGCCCTGTTCATGCCGTTCGCCATAAATATCTTCAGTCTTTCGGCAAGAAACGACCGCTTGATACGGCCCGGCGATGCAGCAGTCTCCACATGAGGCGAATCATGACGCTTGTCGCAAACAAGCATACGCGCATCAACGCCCTTATCACGAAGCGCATACATCAACCTGCGGCTAACCACCGCAGCTCCTCCCACCGAATCCGACTTATTGATTATCAATACTTTCATAACCCCGACTCATCAATTTAGACATTTTCATAGCATTAACCCCTAAATCCGCACATATTCCTCAAAACAATACCTCAAACCACTCTTAGACTCCATCCACTCACTCTGACCTGCGAGCGTGAATCCATCCAAAGCCGGGAAATAAGTATCAGCCTCCTCAAAAGAAGCATCAATCCGGGTAACAAATACCCGATTCATAAAAGGGAGCGCCTGCAAGTAAATCTGCCCCCCACCAAGCACGAAGGGCACACCTTTATCGCAAGCAAGCCGGATAGCCTCACTCAGCGAACCGGCCACCAAACCTCCGGGTGCATCATAATTCACATTTCGGGTTATAACGACATTAACCCGCCCGGGCAAGGGCCGCTTAGGCAGCGACTCCCAAGTGGCACGCCCCATGATGACAGGATGGCCAAGCGTCAAAGCCTTAAAATGGCGCAAATCCTCAGGCAAATGCCAGGGCATGTCACCACGAAAGCCGATCTCCCCACCGCGACCCATAGCCACAATACCCCACAACTCACCAATGCAGCAATCTTTCTCTTCCATACCGCAAATATAAAAGAAAAAAACCACAAAAACAACCTCACTTACCACGCCGGGGAGCAAGCCGGTCAGGATTCTTCTTAAGAAAGTCAGCCCAGCTCTTCGGGCCTTTGGCCACCTGCGGCTTTCCCGTCTCATAGAAGTGAGTGAGCGCCACGGCAAGCGCATCAGTGGCATCAAGCAGCTTAGGCATCTCCTCATCGCGAAGCTTGAGCAAGTGCTTGAGCATATTGGCCACCTGCTCTTTCGAGGCCTGCCCATTGCCGGTCACCGACATCTTGATGACTCGCGGAGCATACTCCGCCACCGGTATATCGCGTTGCAACACCGCTGCCATAGCAACCCCCTGCGCCCGACCCAGCTTAAGCATAGACTGCACATTCTTACCGAAAAAGGGAGCCTCCAAAGCCACCTCATCAGGAAGATACTGCTCCGCAAGGCCGGTGACACGCTCAAATATGCGGTGAAGACGAAGATAATGGCTCTCAAACTTGCTAAGCTGAACTACTCCCATCACAATCACCTCCGGCTTGCCGAGCTTCACCCCAAGCAAACCATACCCCATCACATTGGTGCCGGGGTCAATCCCCATGATAATGCGCTCATACTGCTTCAATCCAGCTTCCATGACAACCTATCTATTTTTATCACCTTCATACTGCGTCAATCCGGCTTCCATTCCAACTTCTCGAATATCGAAGTGAAAACCATCGCCTGTGGTCCGAATGCCTCCTCAAAGGCCGCCGCCAAAGAGGCAAACCGCTCCCGGCTCCAAGCCCGGGCTGCATCCGCACTCTCAAACTCCACCTGAAAAGCCACAGTCTGAGCCTCAGCCTGACGATAGTCAACGCCCCCGGCCTCACGCATAGCGGTGAGGCTAGCAGAAGAAGCCGAAGAAGCAGAAAGCCCCCCAAGCACACCAAGAGCAGCAACAGCACGCCCAAACCATCCCAAGAATTCCTCCTCACGAGAAAGCTCCATCATGAAGCTCGCATTATGTATAACCATACCAGATTAAGTGTTAAGTCTGAATTATGAGCCAAAGCCAAGTGGGTGTTCAGTTTTCCGTGGCTGTGCCACGGCCCTGCAAAAACCGCCACTCCCTTAAAAATAAAAAACGGCGTAATTTCACAATCACACCGCCAAAACAAAATTATGAAAAACATTGTATTACATTGCTGAGCCTCTTGTCGGATTCGAACCAACGACCCCGAGATTACAAATCACGTGCTC
>CAJTYC010000009.1 GCA_910584185.1 uncultured Muribaculaceae bacterium | reverse complement strand
AAGTTTGTGGCAGAACAACGTATTGTAATCACTCATAAGAAGGATGCCCCTTCCAATTTATATATTGAAGTGGTAGTTGAGGCCGGGGCTCACAAGGCTAAGGCCATTATATCGGGTGCTCATACTAATTTCATTTTTCTATCGAAAGATGATGATGTGCTATTGAGAAAGGATGTGGAAAGCGATACATCATGTTGTGACTCCGATCCGGAACTGACCGAGGCATTGGTGTATGATTTTGCCGTTAATGCTCCTTTGGATAAGATTTCATTTATACTTGAGGCCGGACTGATGAACCGTGAGGCTGCCCGCATGGCTCTATATAATGATGAAGATTATGGACACTCCCTCGGCAAGGTGATACGAAATCAAGGCCTCAGAATATTTGGCGATACCCCGATACGCCATATGCTGTCGATGACATCAGCGGCATGCGATGCGAGAATGGGTGGCGCCAAAGTGTCGGTTATGTCAAACTCGGGCAGCGGCAACCAAGGCATCACTGCCACCATGCCCGTGATGTGTTACGCAGAAGACATCGACGCCAGTGAGGAACAGCTCATCAGGGCACTTGCTTTAAGTTCGCTGACAAGCATATATATTAAGCAGAGTCTCGGCAGACTCTCGGCATTGTGTGGCTGCGTGGTGGCCTCCACCGGAGCGTCATCGGGTCTCGTATTGCTCATGGGCGGCGGCTTCGAGGAGGTGTGCGCTGCAATAAAGAATATGGTGGCAAACCTTACAGGCATGATATGTGATGGCGCAAAGCCATCGTGCGCCATGAAGATAACATCGGGAGTCTCAACCGCACTAATGTCTGCTCTACTTGCCATGAACGGCAGGTGCGTGACATCGGAAGAAGGCATCATTTGCGATGATATTGACACCACAGTTCACAATCTTACCTCAATCGGCAGAGAAGCAATGACCGAAACTGACCATCTTGTTCTCGACATTATGGTCAACAAATAAACATTATGCGTAAACGTAGTGTTAATAAATCATAAGAGCCTGCCAGGATGCGTGTGTGATAATAAATTGTATCAGGCATCCGGCATTCAATAATCAAAATTAAAACAATAGTGCGTACTATGAAAAATGATAAATCGCTCAACGAGTTGATTCGTAAGGCCATAGTGAACAATTGGGACATGATGGCCCTATCTGACCTTGGAGGAGTAAATTTCCAGTATAAGGATGTGGCGGAGGTGATAGCCAAGATGCATATCCTTTTTGATGCTGCCGGACTCAAGCCCGGTGATAAGGTGGCTATATGCGGCAAAAACTCTGCCACGTGGTCCACGATATTTCTCTCTTGCCTCACGGCCGGAATGGTGGCAGTGCCTATACTTCATGAGTTCAAGGCCGACATGGTGCAGCATCTCGTGAACCATAGCGGCTCCAAGCTGCTATTTGTAGATGCCGCCATTTGGGAAAATCTTGACGAGACTGCCATGCCGGATATAGAGGGAGCCATTTATATTACCGAATTGGGCATGCCGTTCTCTCGCTGCGCAAAGCTCGAGGAAGTGCATGCGAATCTTAATAAATATTTCGGCGAGAAGTATCCCAGCACTTTCGACAAGAAGGATGTGGTATATTATCCTGACAAACCTACGGAGCTTGCCGTAATCAGTTATACTTCCGGAAGCACCGGGATGTCTAAAGGAGTGATGCTTCCGTTTATAAGTTTCTGGAGCAATGTGCAGTTCTGTCTGGACAATCTGGAGTTCCTCAAGCGTGGGGAAGGAGTTGTGAATATGCTTCCGCTCGCTCACCTATATGGGCTTACCATCGACATGATTCATCCTTTCTGCAAGGGTTGTCATCTTCATTTCCTCACTCGACTGCCGTCGCCAAAGATTATACTTAAAGCATTCAAGGAGGTCAAGCCGGCTCTCATAGTCACTGTGCCGCTGATTCTTGAGAAAATCATACGCAATAATGTCTTCCCGATGCTCGATAAGCCCATCATGAAGCTGCTGCTTAAGGTGCCTTATCTTGACGATAAACTGCTCGGCAAAGTTAAGGATAAGCTTATGGAATCGTTTGGCGGTAATCTCAATGAAATAATTGTGGGTGGTGCGCCACTCAACCCTGATGTCGAGGCGTTTCTCATCAGGATCGGTTTCCCGGTCACCGTAGGCTACGGTATGACCGAATGCGCCCCTCTGATTTCTTACGCACCTCACCCCGAATTCAAACCGAGGTCGGTGGGAAAGGTTGTTGACCGCATGGAAGTCAAGATTGATTCTCCCGACCCTGAAAATATACCGGGCAACATACTTGTGCGCGGCGAGAACCTTATGCTCGGTTACTATAAGAATGAGAAGGCTACGAAAGAGGTGATGTCAGACAAAGATGGATGGATGAATACTGGTGATGTCGGCATACTTGATAAGGACAACCATGTGTTCATAATGGGACGCTCGAAGAGTATGATACTTGGCCCGTCCGGTCAGAATATATATCCCGAGGAGATTGAGGCTAAACTCAATATGCTTCCATACGTGAGCGAGTCGCTCGTGATTGACGATGGTGGCGCGTTGGTTGCCTTGATTCACCCCGACTTCGATGCCACAGCCACTCAGCACCTCTCCGAAGATGAAATCGACAAGATAATGGATGACAACATCAAGACTCTCAATGCTATGCTTCCGGCATACAGTAAGGTTAGACGTTATAAAATCATGGATGTGGAATTTGAAAAGACTCCAAAACGTTCCATTAAGCGTTTCCTCTATCAGCCTTGATGCTTAGTAACGATTAAAAAATAACAAATATGAAAGCGGAGACTTGTATTGTCGCAGGTCTCCGCTTTGCTTTTGTGCTACATACGTGTATAATGCAGGTATGTGTGCAGAATCAGTCCAATTCAACCACGGTTATGCCGGCTCCTCCAAATCGAATGTCCTCATCTTCAAAAGATGAAACTCCGGGTGTTACCTTGAGTTGCTGGCGAATCAGCGTTTTGAGGATGCCGTGTCCGGTACCGTGCAGTATCCTTACCTTGCCGGCGTTAAACTGAATTGCATCATCGATAAAATATGTAACTGTCTGTAACGCTTCATCGGCTCTCATGCCTCTCACATCAATCTCTGTCTTGAAATTTAGCTGGCGTGCGCGACTTTCAGAAGCCGTTGCGTTACTGATTGTCGACATGGTGTTGAGCGCGGCAGGCTTCGGTGCTTTTGTTGGTTTAAGCCTTTTCAGCTCGACGGTGGTGCGCAACGCACCGAAAGCCACCTCAGCTTTTTTGCCGGTAAGTGAGAGAATCTTGCCGGGAGTGGCGCCCGAATCAAGTGTCACATAGTCGCCAATTGCCAATGCTTTCTTTTCTTGCTTGGGAGCGGGAGCAGAAGTTTCTAGCTTCGGCTTTCTGCTTTTCCTGGAAAGTTCGTTGATGGGACGCAGATTCTTGGTCGTTTTGTCTTTATCTTCCTTGGTCTGATCTGCAAATTCCTTCAGGTCCTTGCGCAACTGTTTGGTACGTTCTTTCTCAGCCTGGGCATTACGGATTTCAAGTATAGTGCGTTCTATGCGGGCATTTGCCTCAGCAAGTATTCGTGCGGCTTCCTCGCGTGCCTCACGCAATATCTCCTTGCGCTTGGAGGTAAGGTCGCCGGCTACCTCCTCATATTTAGAGAGAAGGTTGTCGAGTCGCGCCTCCTTTTCCCTTATGTTCTGACGTTTCGAATTCCAATATTTGCGGTCGCGGGCTATATCGGATAGATAACGGTCGAAATTAACATAATCTTCGCCCACAATGCGCTTAGCCGCATCAATCACCTGCAAAGGTAGGCCCATCTTGTGGGCAATGTCAATTGCAAACGAGCTACCTGCATTTCCAACCGACAGTTGGAAGGTAGGTTCGAGGCGACCACGGTCGTAAAGCATAGCGCCGTTAATGAAGCCGGGCATGTCGTCGGCAAATTTCTTGAGATTCTGATAGTGCGTTGTGATTATGCCGTAGCAACCGGTGGTGGCAAGTTGCTCAAGAATAGCCTGTGCCATGGCACCACCTATCTGAGGCTCAGTGCCGGAACCCATCTCATCGGCAAGCAGCAGCGTGTGCTTGTCGGCATTACTCATGAAGTATTTCATGTTGCGCAGATGCGATGAGTAGGTCGAAAGGTCGTTCTCAAACGACTGTTCGTCGCCGATGTCGATAAAAATCTTGTTGAATATTCCGACATGCGAATTGTCGTATAAGGTCGGCAGGAGTCCGCACTGTGTCATATATTGCACCGTAGCTACAGTCTTGAGTGTTACTGATTTGCCACCGGCATTTGGACCTGAAATAATAAGGATACGTTTATCCTTATCGAGGGTCAGATTGAGCGGCACAACCTTCCTGTCGTGTTCGCGCAGTGACAGGAATAAGCCCGGATGGTAAGCACCATACCATTCTATGTCGCTCGCATTCTCAAGATTCGGCATGTTGGCGTTCACATCGATGGCAAATAAAGCCTTTGCTCTGATGAACTCAAGTGTAGCTGCCACGTCGCAGCTTACCAATATATCTTCTGCATAGGGCCTTATTTGGTCGGATATGGCAATGAGTATCGCTGCCTCTTCCCGTTTTTCTTCAAGCTGGAGTTCTCGGAGTCTGTTGCCGGCCTCCACTACTTGCGCAGGTTCTATGAAGACAGTCTTTCCGGTTGCACTTTCGTCATGCACAATGCCATTGAGCATACGCTTATTGCCGGCGTTCACCGGGAGCACGAGCCTACCGTCGCGCATGGTAGGGGAGACGTCCTTGTCGATTATGCCTGCCGCTATGGCGCTATCCATCACACTGCGCATTGCACGCTGCATCGATCCCGACGCACGCTTTATCGATTGCCTGATTTCATATAGTTCGGGTGAGGCGTTATCTTTAATCTCTCCAAATTTATTGATAGCACTTGATATTACGCTAACCAATATCGGGAATTGCGATAGCGGCTCTATCTCTGCTGACAATGCCGGGAATAGGGCAGCCTCGCCCTCCTCAACTTTCTGCGAATCGAAAAACAAGCGTATCTCACTGAATGCCTGTAACATTTGCATCAGCTTATACATTCTTTCGGCCGACATGAAAGAATTGCGAGCCTTTATCTCTGTAATATATTGAGCCACATCGTGACCGGGAGCCATAGGATATGGCAGCGATTGCTCTATGATGCCCTTCATCTCCGAGACACATCTCAAGCGGTGAATCACACTATCATAGTCGCTGCTGAATGCCATCTCCTCAGCCTTTTGGCGTGAGAGGCGGCTTGTGCATGAACCGATTATTATATTTCTAATGGTGTCGAATCCAACCTTCGACTCAAATTCTTTAGGGTAAATCATTTTTATTGAGACGTGCTCTTATAGACCACACACAAAGAAAGTTACATAAAATGAACGTAAACTTTGTGTGTTATCGGTAAAATATACTATATTTCGTTAAGGGTTATGTCAAGCATTATGCCGAGGGTAGTATTGTCCGCTCCGAGTTTGACCAAAGTATCTCTGTCTGCCTCATACGCGAGCTTAAACTCATCTTTACCGCTGTCGGCCGCCAATCGGTAATAGTTGAGAGCCTCCCGCTTGTTGCCACGGAGCAGTTCGAGATGTCCGGCATTCAGATAGTCTGATGGTATCGGCTGGTCTGCGAGCAGCTTTTTATATAATGCCGATGATTTTTCAGGATTACCGTTAAGCAATTCCGTCCATCCCAGTGCCCGCAAAACCCGTTTGTTATCCGGTTGCAGATAATTGGCATGATAGAATTGTGCGAGCGCACCATTTATGTCACCTGTCTTGAGCAGCATGTTGCCGAGGTTCATGATGATGCTGAAATTTTCGGAGTCCATATCCAGGGCCTGTGCATACAGCTCTGCCGCTATGGCGTGATTGCCCAATTTGCGGTTGATAAATGCAGTCTTATTGACCAACCATGGACCCGGAGTCTTGAGCAGGCCAGCCTTTTCGAAGGCCGAGAGCGCCTCGTTAAGTCTTCCTAACGACTGTAGGCTGAATCCTATTTTTTCGAAGAGAGTGGCGTCTTCAGAATTTTCTGATACTATTGCCTCAAAGAGTGGGAGGGCCTCTGCATAATATCCACGCTTAAAATAAAACTCGCCCATCACTCGCAATATATCTTCATCTTGCATAATCTGACCTACAACCGGAAATGAGGTGAACTGAAGCGGTTTGTCAAAGGGATTACGGAAGCCGTCGCGCTTACGGAAAAGCTTGAAAAAACGGTATAGGTCGCGAACCACACGAAGCACTTCTTTGTCGAAAGAACCCGGTTGGCTTTCCACCTCACTCTGTTTTGTCTGCTCTTTAAGCTGCTCGAAATTTGCCGACAACTGACCAAACATAGCATCCATTTGCGCTTGAGGCATCATGTTTGTCGCCAACGCCATAGAATACATGTCGGAGTCGCAGGTGATGCTCCCTAAGGTATGTAGCATTTCGACAAGCTTACGATTGCGGTCAGTAAGGTGCAAGGCCGTGTTGTTGATATTGAAGGGCACGAACCAATTGCTCGCTTTGGTGAAGAATGGAAATTGTTTAAGATTAGAGAAGGTGAGCATCATAAGGTCAGCGCCATCGCTCTGCAACTCGCTCACTTCCTGCATCTTTTTCTCTATGCCAGACTTGCTGAGGAGCTCTTCCCACTCTGGATTGTCCTCAATCATTGCTGCGTCAAGTTCCTTCTTGTCGCCGAATGTTTTCATTATCTCCGGGCGCAATTTCATCAATTCGGGAAGCACTTCATCTTTAAGTTTGTTGGTGATTCTCTCTGTGTCGCTCGTGCCTATATATGCCCGAATTGTGTCGCGAAGGTTGGTGTATGTCTCTAATGAGTCTTGCCACAAAGACATTCTGTGGAGTGCTGATTTGTCTGCCGCAATCCTCTCTCCTTGGAGCACCATCGCGAGGATGATTCCAGTCAATGCCCTGGCTTTGATTGGTGCGCTCTCCGATTTCTCAAAAGCATCAAGCAGCAGGGAGAATTTCTTTGAATCATAGAAAAAACAGAAACTCAGTGTTATGGCGCTGAGCGATTGGGCCAAGATGCTGAAGTCGGCATATCCGGAGAGAAGATATTTTGAAAGATCCAAATAGTCGCGGTCTGAGCCAAGCGAGGTTAGGAGTGAGTTGAATAGCCTTTCGAGCAGCGACTCAAGTTCAGCCTGGATGAGCGCAGTGTCATTGCCTGCCGCTTCTGCCAATGCCAATTCGGATGCCTTCACGCCATATTCTTCAAGTATGGTCGCTATTCTTTCGTGGCGCAACCGATTGAAGCGCCATACATCATGATAATAGCTTGACGAATCAGCACCCGTCACTTCGCGATAGGCTATATCTGACATTAGCCGTAGTTTCTCAGACATCTCGCCGAGGAGTTTGTCGCGCCCTGTGTCGGCAACGCCGTCGAGCATGTAGCGTATCATGTAGCGATATGTTTCGCGTATCTGCTCCACTTCCTGCACCTTGTCATGTAGTGATGCCTCGCGAAGCATTGTGGTCACTGTATCGATGGCTTTGCCATACTGATTGCCCTCTATCTGTGCAAACGATTCTTTATGAAGTTTCTCTATATCTTGCTTTTTCATATTAGTCTTTATTATCTTTAATGCAAATACCGTTCCAAAAATGTATTCACACTATTTGTTGTTGTCAAAAGCTAAACGGATATGTTATCTGTTTTCAGTTTCTCACAACTTAATAACGTTGGAGTTCCCTTTATGCCCACCTTGCATCCGAATATAAATCTGTCGCCTCCCGACTTCACGCCAAGTTTTTTGCGCAGCTCCTCAGCCTTGAGTGGATAATTTCGCACTGCCACCTCGCATCTCATACCCTTGCATTGCTTAAGTGCCTGCTTGCTCATTATACCTTCTACTTTAAATATTCTGCCCGGAAAATCTTTATGCAATTTTGGAGCAACATACAATTCAGTATTAGGCCCGAGTTTCTTCATGCCATCGTAACGCTTGCATATCACTTCGCTGCAATTCAGTTTATGCATGCCGGCGTTGGGGTCATATAGGAATACTTCCTCTTTAAAGTCCGCTTCAGTGGCGATTTCGGAGGTATTGCCTTTTTCGTTGATTGGCATTTCGAACTTTGATTTTACCCTCACCTTTGCTTCTGCATCATCTTCAAGGTCTACAACGGTGATGGTCTGCAATTCGGCATCTTCACACACAAGCAAAACCTCCTTACACTCTCCATTTATACACACTAAGTGTATCTGAGCGATTTCAGGAAGTTCCTTCAGCACGTTGGTGATATCTATGATAGGGGAGGCCTTTATCATCACGCACTTGCCATGTTGTCGCAGCAGTTCATAGTTCGACACTACATCGGGCAAACAATCTCGCAAGAAGTATAGACGTTTGTGAGTGGCATCCCGGCGTGCCGGGTCGGCAAATATCACGTCAAACATCACATCGTCTTTGGCTTTCTTTAGAAATTCTATCGAATCACCATTAAGCACCGTAACTTTGTTGCCGAGCATGATGCAATTATGACGCAATGCCCTGAATCTCTCCTCATCGAGTTCGATTGCATAAGTCAGATTGCCGGCCTCTGCTAAGGTCATCGCATCTATGCCGAGCCCGGCAGTAATGTCGAGAATATCTTTATCGCCACCTATCAATGCCGCATGATATGCCGCCACGCATTGGTGGGTGCATTGCTCCGCCACTTCAGTGCATGGAAACAGGAATTGCTCATGTTTGAGCCATTTGGCGAGCTTCCTTGCTGTCTTTTGCCTGCATTCTATCTGACATATTGCTTGCGGCATAGGGAAGTCGAATTTTTTGCCATGTGCCGATATGAGGAGTTCTCGCACATCGTCGTGCGCATGATTTTTTACAAAATCCCAAAATTTTTGAATATCCTCTGAATTATTTTTCATATATTTGCACGGTGCAACCCTAAGTTGGGGGATTGCACTGCAAATATAATAATCAAACCGTCCATTTGAAAATTTAGGAAGCATTAATGCGAAATATTTTCAGTGTCGGTTACATAAAAATTAAGTAAACAATGTTATAAATATAGTGCTTCCATAAATGATGGGGTAGTACTTTAATTATAATCAGCTAATGTATATTTGAACCATGAATACACTTGAACAAGAAGCGTTGAGATATCACGCAGAGGGTAAACCCGGCAAAATCGAGGTTGTGCCCACGAAGCCTTATGCCGACCAGAAGGATCTGTCGCTCGCGTATTCTCCGGGTGTGGCATATCCATGCCTCGAGATTCAAAAGCGTCCGGCCGATGCCTACAAGTATACCGACAAAGGCAATCTTGTGGCTGTAATATCCAACGGCACAGCCGTGCTTGGCCTCGGCGATATAGGGGCAGCCGCTGCAAAACCGGTAATGGAGGGGAAGGCTCTTCTCTTCAAGATTTTTGCAGGTATCGACTCGTTTGATATAGAAGTTGACGAGAAAGACCCCGACAAGTTTGTCGATACGGTGCGTGCAATATCCGGCACTTTCGGCGGCATAAATCTTGAAGATATCAAGGCTCCGGAGAGTTTCGGCATCGAGAAACGTCTTAAGGAGGAGTGTGATATACCGGTTATGCACGATGACCAGCATGGCACCGCCATAATTTCGGGCGCTGCATTGCTCAATGCGCTTGAGATCCAGGGCAAGAAGATCGAGGATATAAAACTTGTGGTCAATGGAGCCGGAGCCGCAGCCATAAGCTGCACTGACCATTACATCAGGCTCGGCGTGCGTCCTGAAAATATCGTGATGTGCGACAGCAAGGGAGTAATTCGCGAAGACAGGCAGGACATCAATGAGTACAAGCGTAAGTTTGCGACAAGGCGAGGTCTTCACACTTTGGCAGAGGCAATGTTTGATGCTGATGTGTTCCTCGGTCTAAGCAAGGCGAATGTGCTCACGGCCGGCATGGTACACACCATGGCCCCCAATCCGATTATATTCGCATTGGCCAATCCTGACCCGGAGATTGATTACGACCTTGCCAAGGCCACACGCGACGACCTCATCATAGCTACCGGCAGGAGTGATTATCCAAACCAGGTGAACAATGTATTAGGATTCCCATATATATTCAGAGGCGCACTCGACTGCCACGCTAACGCAATCACCGAAGAGATGAAGCTTGAGGCAACCTATGCCATTGCGGCGTTGGCCAAGGAACCGGTGCCCGAAAGTGTGCTGAAAATCTACGGGCTCGACAAGCTCGAGTTCGGGCGCGACTACATCCTCCCGAAGCCATTCGACCCACGCCTACTCTACAGAGTGCCGCCGGCAGTAGCCAAAGGCGCCGAGAATTCTGGGGTAGCAGCAAGCCCAATCACTGACTGGGAAGCCTACGACAAATTCCTGCACAACGTACTTAAACAATAAGCGGACCCGACATAATGAGGGGCAATATCATTAGTTATTGCCCCTTTCATTATGCACAGACGGAGAAAAAAAGACGGAGCGTAACCTTTGGGGTTGCACTCCGTTTATGCAATTTAGATATTTCCGAATTGATGGATTACTTCACTTCCTCGAACTCTACGTCGTCGACGTCTTTTTCGTTTGCGTTGGGCTGCTGCGGGCCTGCCTGTGCACCGGGCTGAGCGGCTGCTGCCTGCTGTGCGTTGTAGATGTCCTGAGCTGCTGCCTGGAAGGCATCCTGCACACCCTTCACTGCGCTGTCGATGTCTTCGATGAGCTGCTGTTTGTGTACATCTTTCAGTCTCTGAAGAGCGCTCTCCACAGCGGCTTTCTTGTCGGCCGGAATCTTGTCGCCGAGTTCGCTGAGCTGCTTCTCCGTCTGGAATATCACAGAGTCTGCGTGATTGAGCTTGTCGGCACGCTCCTTGGCTTTCTTATCAGCCTCTTCGTTGGCCTTAGCCTCATCTTTCATCTTCTTGATTTCAGCATCGCTCAGACCGCTTGAAGCCTCAATGCGGATTGACTGCTCCTTGCCGGTAGCCTTATCCTTAGCTGTAACATTGAGGATACCGTTGGCATCTACCTCAAATGTCACCTCAATCTGGGGTACGCCACGCGGTGCAGGTGCTATGCCACCGAGATTGAACTCACCGAGGAGCTTGTCGTCGGCTGCCATGGGGCGTTCGCCCTGAAGCACGCGGATTGTCACCTCAGGCTGGTTGTCGGCTGCAGTAGAGAAGACCTCGCTCTTGCGGGTAGGGATAGTGGTGTTGGCATCAATGAGCTTGGTCATCACGCCACCCATTGTCTCGATACCGATTGAAAGAGGCACAACGTCGAGAAGAAGCACATCCTTAACATCACCGCTGAGCACACCACCCTGGATGGCTGCACCGATTGCTACAACCTCATCGGGGTTCACACCCTTGTTGGGCTCTTTGCCGAAGATTTCCTTAACCTTAGCCTGGATGGCCGGGATACGGGTTGAACCACCCACGAGTATCACCTCATCGATTTCAGATGCGGTGAGACCGGCATCCTTAAGAGCATTCTGGCAAGGCACTGCCACTGCATCAATCAGCTTGGCTGCAAGAGCCTCAAACTTCGCACGGCTGAGAGTCTTAACCAAGTGCTTCGGGCCGGAAGCCGTAGCTGTGATATAAGGAAGGTTGATTTCGGTAGAAGTGGAGCTTGAGAGCTCTATCTTGGCTTTCTCGGCAGCCTCCTTGAGACGCTGCATAGCCATAGGATCCTGACGGAGATCAACGCCCTCATCGTTCTTGAACTCATCGGCAAGCCAGTCGATAATCACGTTATCAAAGTCATCACCACCGAGGTGAGTATCACCGTTGGTCGACTTAACCTCGAATACGCCGTCGCCAAGTTCGAGGATAGAGATATCGAATGTGCCGCCACCGAGGTCGAACACTGCTATCTTCTGTTCCTTGTCTGACTTGTCGAGACCGTAAGCCAAAGCTGCGGCAGTAGGCTCGTTGATGATACGCATCACCTTGAGGCCTGCAATCTCACCGGCATCCTTGGTGGCCTGACGCTGAGAGTCATCGAAATATGCGGGAACCGTGATGATGGCTTCCTTAACCTCCTGGCCGAGATAATCCTCAGCGGTCTTCTTCATCTTCTGAAGAATCATTGCCGAAATCTCCTGTGGAGTATAGTCACGGCCATCTATGTCTACTTTAGGCATGTCGTTCTGGCAAACCACCTTATAAGGCACGCGCTTGATTTCATCAGCCACCTGGTCGCACTTCTCACCCATAAATCTCTTTATAGAATAAATGGTGCGTGTAGGATTGGTCACGGCCTGACGTTTTGCGGGGTCACCCACTTTACGTTCGCCGCCATCTACAAATGCCACAACCGACGGAGTCGTGTTGCGACCTTCATTATTAGGTATTACAACAGGGTCTTTGCCTTCAAGCACAGCCACACATGAATTGGTGGTGCCGAGGTCAATGCCAATAATTTTTCCCATGATCTTGTGTTTTTATATGTTTCTAATTAATTCTTATCTCATGAAGGTCTATGGCTCGCAGCGGTGCTCCAACGCATCTGCAATGCCCAAGCCTTGCGTTTATCTTATTAACAAATAATATGCAAAATAGATTAAAAAAGCGGATATTGATTAAAGTATTTGCATTAACGCCTAATATTCAATATTTTATAGATTGCATAAAAATTTTGTCGCTGTGACAAGGATTTGCCAAAAATGACAAAAATTTAATATAATTTAAAAAATTGGCTGAATTTTCGCATATTATTATTAATTTTGTAGCCTGATTTGATTTCAACTAAAATATGAAACCACTACAACAAAAACTGTCAGCATACGATGCTCCTCAGAAAGCAAAGGCAGCTGGCGTGTACCCCTACTTCAGGGCTATATCAAGCGACCAGGACACAGAAGTCATGATGAATGGCAAGAAAGTGTTGATGTTTGGCTCAAACAGCTACATGGGACTCACCAATCACCCGAAAGTGATTGAGGCAGCTGTCGAGGCCACAAAGAAATATGGCACGGGTATGGCCGGCTCACCCTTTCTCAACGGTACGCTCACCATACATAAGGACCTTGAGGCCAAGATAGCAGATTATGTAGGCAAGGAAGACGCTATGCTATATAGCACCGGATTCGGTGTGAACTTGGGTGTCGTTTCCGTATTGACGGGCCGTGAAGACTATGTTATACTTGACGAGCAAGACCACGCATCGATAATCGAGGGTCGACGTCTATCATTCTCAAACTATCTTAAATACCGTCATAACGACATGGCCTCGCTCGAGGCTCAGCTCCGCAAGTGCGATCCTGACAAGGTGAAGCTGATTGTGACCGACGGAGTGTTCTCAATGGAGGGCGATGTGGCCAATCTGCCGGAGATAGTCAGACTCGCCAAGCAATATAATGCATCGGTCATGGTAGACGAGGCCCATGGCTTGGGAGTGTTTGGCGAAGGTGGCCGAGGCACATGCAATCATTTCGGTGTAACCGACGACGTAGATTTGGTGATGGGGACATTCTCAAAGTCTCTGGCATCACTCGGTGGTTTCATTGCCACCGATAAGGTGATCACAAACTTCTTGCGCCATCATTCACGCTCATACATCTTCACGGCTTCTATCACTCCGGCTTCTACAGCAGCTGCAAGCGCCGCCCTCGACATCATAATTGCGGAGCCTGAACGTCAGAAGCACCTGTGGGATATAACTCATTTTGCACTTGACAGCTTCAGGGAAATGGGTTGTGAGATTGGCCACACATCCACACCTATAATTCCACTCTTCATCCGCGACGACTATAAGACGTTCCGTGTGACCCGCGACCTGCTTGACGAGGGCGTGTTTGTAAACCCGGTGGTCACACCGGCTGTAGCCCCACAAGATACCTTGATTCGCTATTCACTTATGGCAACACACACCAAAGAGCAGGTGGAGCGTTCGCTCGAGGCCATAGAGAAAGTCTTCAAGAAGTATGACCTTCTGAAAAAATAAATCTTTTTTTGAATTTTTTCATTTTGCTATTGCACATATAAACATTGTGCATTAATTTCGCAATGCTTTTCAGCACATGCTTGTGCTGAGCAATGGTGAAGTGAATAAAAGCAGGGAACATGTCGTGGCAATTTGCCGCTGCTGACTTTTCTGTGCAGTAAAATGTGAAATTTTTTGCTTACATTAAAATGGTTTATAGATTTAAACTCGTCAGTGATGAAGTGAGCAACTTCAGCCGCGAAATCGAAATAGACTCTGAAAATACGTTTCTCCAGTTGCGCAATGCAATTCTTGAGAGTGTAGGTTTCACAAAGGATGAGCTTGACTCTTTCTTCCTCTGCAACGATGATTGGGAGCGCGAGGAAGAGGTGACCCTTGAAGATATGGGTGCATCGGCATCTGATTGTGACCAATGGCTTATGGAGTCTACATCTTTATACGAACTCATAGAGGACGAAGGCCAAAAACTCTCGTTTGTGTTTGATTATCTCACCGAGCGTTCTTTCTTCCTTGAACTGAAGGAGATGATACCTTCAAGAAGTCTTGTAGAGCCAATTTGCACCATGAAGAGGGGTAAAGCACCGGCTCAGTTTGTAGACATGAATGAGTTTGAGAAAAATATAGAAGTCACAACATCCACATCGCCTCTCGATGAAATTGTGGATATAGACAGTATAGACTCACGCGAATTTAACGATGAGGAGCTCGATGAGGGTTTCGATATAATAGACGAAATGTGATTGGCGACAATCTGAATCATAATAAAGCGAAGGGCGGTATTCCAACAAGAATACCGCCCTTCGCTTTATCTGAAATTTTCAGTCACGGCCAAACAGCCTGTCGAGAAACGAACGCTTCTCGGCCGGACGGAAATGAACGGAAAGTTTATTACTTGTCTTGCTGAAAAATAAAATGTGTGCCTGAAACACGAAGGCAACGTTCCTGTCGAACTCAAGCACGGCAAACAGCCCCCTCTTCAAGAATCGTCTGAAAGGGCTGGACTCCTCTAAACTCTCCACCACAACCTCATCGCTGTCAATCTTGAGTTTGTGATGTTCCTTCAGCAGGTCAGCAAAATAGGGGAGATTAAGTTCCTCTTCATTCTTGCATGGCTTGCTATAGTTTTTATATATTTCATTTATGACTTCTTCTGTGATCATAATACTTTCCTGTCTCTAAATATTAAACAATTTTCAAGTGAATTTGTTGTAGTGACTTAACTTAAATTTTTGCTTTATCTCACAAATGAAAGGGGCAGCACGTTGCCCCACAACATATTGATACAGTATCATAGCCATACATTTTTATGACATGTTGCTAAATTATCTATAAATTCTCCCTAAATTCATCGTAAATAATCAATATTTGCTATTTTATTATTACCTTTGCAATAGGAGCCGGCCTCGTAAAAATTTCACCCGCATGGGCGGCTTGCTTTGAGTTGATTTGTTGAAACTTCATAAATAATATTTGAATATGTTTTTTTCTAAAGACACATACGTTTCGCGCAGAAAGCGTCTGCGCGATGCGGTAGGAGAAGGAGTGATAGTGCTGTTTGGCAATTGTGACTCTCCAATAAATTATCCTGCCAATGCTTATCATTTTCGCCAGGACAGTGCATTTATGTACTATACCGGTTTGACTCGTGATGGGCTTGCGCTGGTGATTGACTGCGACCATGATAAGGAATACCTGTTGGGCAACGACATTGACCTTGACGACATCGTATGGATGGGCTTCACCCCCTCAGTGCATGATTTGGCTGAGAGCTGTGGTATATCAAATAGCGGCCCTATGTCCCGGCTCAATAAATATATTGTGCCGGGGTTGGCCAATGGCTCGACACATATACTTCCGCCTTATCGTTATGACAACTTGCTTATGCTGGTTGAGACTACAGGGCTTAGTTCGGCGGAAATTCGCTGCAAGGCGTCAATAAAGCTTATCAAAGCAGTTATTGATCAAAGGGCTGTAAAGACAGATGCGGAGATTGTAGAAATTGAAAAGGCATGCGTGGTAGGATATGAAATGCATGTCGCAGCCATGCGCATGTGCGGACCCGGGGTGACCGAACGGGAGATAGCAGGTGTGATTGAAGGCATATCATTATCGCAAGGTGGAGGATTTTCTTTCCTGCCTATTGTTTCCACTCATGGAGAAATAGCCCACGGTTTTCCAAGGCCTGTAAAATTGGAAAAGGGACGGCTTCTGCTTGTGGATGCCGGGGCCGAGACACTGAGTTGCTACTGTTCTGATAACACAAGGGTAACTCCTGTGAATGGTCATTTTGATTCTCGCCAGCGCGATATTTATTCAATAGTCCTTGCTGCGCACGATCGCGTGGCTGAAATAGCACGTCCGGGACTGAAATGGCGTGACGCACATTTTGAGGCTGCCCGTGTCATGACAGATGGACTTAAGCAAATTGGATTGCTTCGCGGTGACACCGAGGAAATTCTGGCGGCCGGAGCGCACGCAATAGCCTTCACACATGGCCTTGGCCATATGATGGGCATGGATGTGCATGATATGGAGGGCCTTGGCCAGGTATACGTAGGCTTTGATGAAGAGGTTCAACCCCAGCTTGACCAATTCGGCACAAATTTCTTGCGTTGCGGGCGACGACTGCAACCGGGGTTTGTGATGACCGACGAACCGGGCCTTTATTTCATTCCGCAACTCATAGATGCATGGCGTGCCGAAGGGAAGTTTAAGGACTTTATAAATTATGATAAATTTGAAACTTTCAAAGACTTCGGAGGAATACGTTTGGAAGACGACTTGCTCATCACGGAAACCGGCAACAGAATCTTAGGGCCGCACATTCCAATCACCATTGATGAGGTAGAGGATGTAGCAGGCAGCGGCCTATAAAAAGACTCGGGGCATACAATTATGATGTATGCCCCGAGTTTTTTGTGCGCACGATAGGACTCGAACCTACACGTCGTAAGACACTAGATCCTAAGTCTAGCGCGGCTACCAATTACGCCACGTGCGCGAATTCGAATGCAAATTTACAATAAAAATTTGGATTATCCATGTTTTTTATCATTATTTTTTGCAGACAACTTTGTATGTTGCCCCAATGTGTCCAGAATTTCCGGTGTCAGCACAGTGTGTTGCTTGTTAAATTTTATGCCATTCATATCCAAGGGCGACAGCTCCGTGATTCCGGATATTTCGGGGAGTTTTGGTTTATTTTCTTCCATAATCGTTACTAAATTTTCATTCGTTTTTCTTTATGAGCCTTGCCAAGTGGTCATCAAGCAAGTTAAAGCTGAATAGCGCGAGCGCATAACACATGATGAGCACTATGCAATCTAATAATATTACACCTGAAACCGGAAGAATATGCTTAGTCCATCCACCAAACAAGAAACTAAAGAAAAGCAGCCATAATGTGGCCTGCACGTAGACGCAGAGTGTACACCAAGTCTTTGCCACAAATTTCTGATAACATATGCTCCAAATGGTGTATGGAAGGCATAGGATATTTATAGCTGCCAAAGCCGTGAGGCAATGCGGAAATAGGAGAGTGGCTAAGAGGCTGACAGAAAAATAAGCTAATCCCACCTCACTCCATTTGAATATCCCCATAAACGAGGATGCTTCCGACTTTGCGATTTCATCGCAACCTCCCTCCTCGAGCACCGAGCACACTGCATCAGCCCTCTTTGTGTGTATGCCGAGCGATTTCAATACCAACATCCACGAAAGCCAAATGCCTATATTTTCAAAAGCAATGACTGCCCATGACGCTATACTTGTATACAATCCGGTCTGCCACATGCTAAAGCCAAGCAAAGCTGCCGCAAGCATATATATGAGCCATAATTTGACTTTCTTTGATATTTCTCCTACGCGGTGCCTTGCATAATTAGGTTCGCACGATGCCTCACACGCATGAGGCACAAGTGCGATGCCGTTCCATGCGGCCACGAACTCGGAGATCGGCATGGTGAACACTCGATGCTGTGATTCATACGTGATTTGATTCTCATTAGTGTGAGTCACAATGGTAAAACCATCGGCTGTGTCTGCAAGAAATGGCTTCCCCAATTTCTTGAGGGCTTGAAGTTTCGCGCTATCTTCCACCCTAATTCCGCAATTGCAAATACCGTATTGCTTCATTAGATTAGAAAGCCCATACATAGTCTGGAAAGGCATTTCGCGAAACTGCTTGTCAGAATATGCCTCAGTGTGTCTGACGCCAGCCGCAGTTAAAAAGTCTGAGAATAGTGTAGCCATTATGCAAAAGTTTAGAGCGTATCTTTATAATTTAGAGTGTGTTTTTATAAAGAGAAAGGTGGAAGCATGGATGTGAATTCATGCTTCCACCTTTCAAACAATGTGCTTATATCAAATGTTCGGCAAGCTCAGAACATGCCAGGTAGACTATATGACATTCGTGGGCTCGATACTTGTTACAGACTCATTAGTCCTCAAGATAGTATTCAATCGTAGAGACCACTCTTACCTTCTTGATGTATGGAGTGTATTGGTTGCGGTCTTCGATGCTGAATTGCCCTTGCGATGCTGTCTTTATCTTGCCGAGCTTGCTTTGGGAGTCCTCTGAAAATTTCTGCGCGGCCTTGCGGGCATTTTTAGTTGCGTCGGCCACCATATCAGGCTTAATTTTATTGAGTTCGGTAAACTCATAGAGCGTCTGATAATTATAGTCGCCTGCCACAATTGCTATACCCTTAGCGATTAGTTCAGATTGTTTGCTCATAAGCTCGTTTACCTTCTGCACCTGGTCGGAAGTCAGCACAACTACCGACGTTACATTGTAGCGATAAGGAGCCTGGGTGCCTCCATAGTTGTCAGCCTGCATATCTTGCACCTTAGGTGCGTTGACTGAAAATTCCTTGTCGCTTATACCATTCGATTTGAGGAACTGCACGATGGCGTTGTTGTTAGCCTCGACCTCCTTATATATTGATGTCAGATCATTTCCAACCTGTTTGCTTACAATAGGCCAAGTCACCTTGTTTGCATTGACTTCTCGTTCGCTAAGTCCCCTCACAGTCACGACACGTGAGTTTGCAGAGAACTTGCTCAGACCGTTGTAAATGAATATGCCAAGCAATGTTATGCCAAGCGCTATCAGAAATGCAGGAACCCACCTGCGCATCACCGTAGACTTGCAACCACATTGCACTGCTTCGCTGTCTGAGGTATGGCAGCATCCAACTTGCTTTTGCGAACCTAAACTGTTCGCATTCATTGTGTTTTCCTTTTCCATATTATATATTTGTTTTGCTTTTGTGTTGATTTATCACCATAGATCCATATAGTGATTCTCATATTAGTAACATAACACTTAGATTTTTGTTCTTACGTACGGTTTAGTAACGATTAAAAAATAACTTAGCAGAGTTTCTATAAATTTTTGGAATATTTGCCTTTTCCAAACAGTCAAATATCCCGATATGTTCCTTTATTGTAAAAGGCAAATCTTCTCAAAAATTTCTGAGAAACTCTACCAAGTTATTTTTTAATCGTTAGTTAATAGAAATATTCAAAGTAGTGATAATTTCTGATTTTTGTGTATATTTGCATTTGCTTTTGAGAATAACTCGCAATCGACGTTGCAAAATTTAAAATTGTAAAACAATGGCAAAACAGGAATATATAGAGAAGAATAAACAATGGCTCGCTCAGAAAGCGAGTGAACCCGGTGTCAAGTCATTAGATGGAGGCATATATTATAAGGTTTTGAAGGCCGGAAACAAAAATGGGAAATCCCCGAACCGAGGAAGCGTAGTTACGGCACACTATACCGGCAAAACGATAAACGGCAAGACCTTCGATAGCAGCAGAGGGGGAGTGGCTCCGGCATTTCGGCTTAGAGACCTTATTCCAGGATGGATAATAGCACTCCAGCAGATGCATGTGGGCGACAAATGGGAAGTATATATACCTGCACACCAAGCATATGGCAAGATTAACCAACCCGGCATACCCGGTGGCTCCACCCTCGTATTTGAAATAGAATTAATCAATGTGATGTGATGGTTTAGAGGGAGTTAAATTGGTCTTATCTAATGCACATCCATTGAGGATTATTAGCAGCACACGGTTATTTGCACACATCGCAAAGATGTGTGCTATTTATTAAATAAATTTAAATTTGTTCAATTTGAGCAACTTATATTTGGTTTTCACTTAAAAATGTATTAACTTTGCAGCGTAAAAGAAAACCCAAAATACATTTTCAGGCTTTAGCCTGAGAATCCGAACTGACAAAACATGAATATCAAAAGCATTATTTGCTCACTTATAATCGCATGCGGCACTATGTCGGCAGCGGCACAGACAACAAACCAAGCAAATCACAACGGAGCAACGAGCGCACACCGTAAGGCGCATCGCGAGATGCTCGCCAACGTGAAGTCGTCCAAAATGGACCGTAGCGTCGTTAATGATATAATAAAGAATGATATCGCCAAACGAGAGAGCGAGTTGGTGAAAGCTGAGTCGGCAGAGCATCAGCAGCTCATTGCAGACTTGCTGACCGAGGCAAACCGACACCTAGGCAAGCCTTATCGTCACGGCATGAAAGGGCCGCACGCCTTCGACTGTTCAGGCTTTACAAGCTATGTATACAAACAATTTGGATACTCAATCTCACCGGCATCACGCATACAATATACCGATGGTGTGAAAGTTGACCGTAAAGAGCTTCGTAAGGGAGACCTGGTATTCTTCACCAGCCGAAGCAGCGGTAAGAATGTCGGACATGTCGGCATCGTAGTAAGCGCTGATAACGAGACTGGCGCATTTAAGTTTATTCATGCCAGCATCCGCGGCATTAAGGTTTCTGCTTGTGAAGGTTATTATGCAAACAGGTATGTTGGCGCACGCAGAATTATAACTGATTAAGTCGGATTCATACAAATAATCGCAGAGGGGTCTCATTACAATGAGGCCCCTCTGCGATATATGTTAAATAACGTTGCTTTCACAAATTGCCTATCTTTTTGGCATAACAATTGTTATAATAAGGGGAGTGGAATGAGCCTAGTCACCTTATTCAGGTGGTATGGCTCACATAATAAGTAAAGATACAAAGTGAATAATAGCAATATTGTAATAGATTCTAACGAACCCAAAGCTGCTGAAAGCATCGATGTGTATGGTGCGAGAGTGCATAATCTTAAAAATATAGATGTCACTTTCCCACATAACTCCTTGAATGTTATAACCGGCCTTAGCGGTTGTGGAAAATCCTCTTTGGCATTTGATACTATCTTTGCGGAGGGGCAGCGTCGATATATAGAGACTTTTTCTTCTTATGCTCGCAATATGCTCGGCTCTTTGGAGCGCCCTGATGTGGATAAAATCACCGGTCTCAGTCCTGTAATCAGTATCGAACAGAAGACCGTCAACAAAAATCCAAGGTCCACAATCGGCACAACAACCGAGATCTATGATTTCTTCCGACTTCTTTACGCAAGGATGGGGGAGGCCCGCAGCTATATTTCCGGCAAGCCGATGGTAAAATATAGCCGCGAAAAAATTGTAGACCTTATTGTGGAGCAATATAATGGCCGCAAGGTTTACATACTTGCGCCCCTTGTCAAGAACCGCAAGGGTCATTACAAGGAACTATTTGAAAACCTACGCAAAAAGGGTTATCTGTATGTGAGAGTCGATGGTGAACTAAAGGAACTTACATATGGCATGAAGCTAAACCGTTACAGCAATCACAGCATAGAATTGGTGGTCGACCGACTCAGGGCTTCCGATAAGGATATTGCACGCCTACGCGCGAGTGTGGAATCTGCACTGAAGCAGGGCGACAAGATGATGATGGTGCTTGATGTCGACACTAACCAGGTGAGATATTTCAGCCAGTCGCTTATGGATCCTGAGAACGGGCTCTCATATCCAGTGCCGGCACCTCACAACTTTTCATTCAATTCGCCTCAGGGCGCTTGCTCCTGCTGCAAGGGGTTGGGATATGTATATCTCGTTGACAAGGATAAGATAATCCCGGACCCTTCCAAATCAATCAAAGATGGAGGAATCACACCGTTAGGTAAATATAAGAACTCATTGGTGTTCTGGCAGATTGAGGCAATTTGCAAACAACATGATTGCTCGGTAAAAGACCCGATAGAGAAACTTCCGGAGGAGGTTCTCAACGAGATACTTCATGGCACAGATGCGCATCTTGATATACAGACAGACTCAGTGACCATGCCGGGCCTCGGCAATAGATATGACGGACTTGTGAAATATATCGAATCGCAAAGCGATGACTCGGCAGGAGCGGAAGCCAACAAATGGAGTGACCAGTTCTACTCGCGTATGGTGTGTCCTGAGTGTCACGGAGACCGTCTCAATAAGATATCACTGCACTTTTTTATTGATGGCAAAAGTATTGCAGATGTCGTCAAGATGGATCTTGCTGAACTGTATGAGTGGACAAAAGGTCTTGAAGATAGGTTAGACCAGAGCAGAAGGGTGGTGGCTGAAGAAATTTTAAAAGAAATCAGGAGCCGACTTAGATTCTTGATAGATGTTGGCTTGGAATACTTGTCGCTCAACCGCGCCAGCGCTACCTTGAGTGGTGGGGAAAGCCAACGTATCCGTCTTGCCACTCAAATCGGCTCCGAGCTTGTCAATGTGCTGTACATTCTTGATGAGCCCTCGATTGGATTGCATCAGCGTGATAATACGAAGCTCATAAACAGTCTTAAGCAATTGCGCGACAATGGCAATACAATAATCGTGGTAGAGCATGATAAGGATATCATGACTGAAGCCGACTATGTGGTTGACATCGGTCCCGGAGCAGGCAAAAAGGGTGGGGAAGTGGTGTTTCAGGGCACACCTGCAGAAATGCTTAAGTCCCAAACGCTTACCTCGAGTTATCTTAATGGCAATCGGAAGATTGAGACACCCTCACAAAGAAGAAAGGGTAATGGTAAGTCGCTTGAACTCATAGGAGCTACAGGACATAACTTGAAATACGTTGACCTGATACTTCCACTCGGCAAATTCATATGCGTCACCGGAGTCAGTGGAAGCGGTAAATCTTCACTCATCAACGGCACATTGCATCCGTTGCTCAGCAAGCGGTTCTACCGCTCGATAGCAGAGCCTCTACCATATTCCGATATCCGGGGAGTAGAGAATATCGACAAGGTTGTGACAGTGGACCAATCACCGCTCGGTCGCACACCTCGTTCAAATCCAGCTACTTATACTGGCGTATTTGCAGATATCCGCAAACTGTTTGTAGAATTGCCGGAGTCGAAGATACGAGGATACAAGCCCGGGCGTTTTTCATTTAACGTGTCTGGCGGGCGTTGCGAAGTATGCAAGGGAAACGGCTATCGAACAATTGAGATGAACTTTCTGCCAGATGTGTTGGTGCCATGCGAAGAGTGTCATGGCAAGAGATATAATCGTGAGACACTGGAGGTTAGATTTAAAGGGAAGTCAATCTCTGATGTGCTTGAGATGACCGTGAATCAAGCCGTAGAGTTCTTTGAAAATGTGCCGTCAATTCTCAATAAAATAAAGGTGCTTCAAGATATCGGGCTTGGATATATAAAACTTGGTCAGCCGTCGAGCACACTTAGCGGCGGCGAAAACCAAAGAGTGAAATTAGCTACCGAGCTTGCTAAAAAAGATACCGGCAAAACTCTCTTTATTCTTGACGAACCTACCACCGGATTGCATTTCGAGGATATTCGCGTATTGCTGAAAGTAATCAACCGCCTTGCTGACAAAGGAAATACAATAGTGGTTATAGAGCATAACCTTGACATAGTGAGGAGTGCAGACTACGTGATCGACCTTGGGCCCGGCGGAGGTAGAGATGGCGGCATGATAGTGGCAGAAGGAACACCCGAGGAAGTTTCATGCGCAAACACACCGACAGCCGAATACTTGCGCAAAGAACTTGTTGGAATATAGGTGAACTTCTGAAATAAATCATACATAATTACTATTATGTTAAATAGATAGTAATTAATATTAAAAAATAACTTAGGAGGCTTCGTGAAGGAGCCTCCTAAGTTATTTTTTAATCTTTACTTAAAGAGATACTGGCTTGAAATTGACTGGTTGTTGTGGATACGGCGAATTGTATCTGCAAACAACTTGGCAACCGGAAGCACTGTGGCCTTGCTATTTTCTTTAACGTAAGGGATAGAATCCGTGAATATAATTTCAGTGAGTCCGGATTCCTGAACGCGTTGAGTAGCCGGGTCGCTCATCACCGGGTGGCTGCAAAGAGCCCTTACAGACTTGGCGCCGTTCTGCATAAGAAGGTCGGCAGCTTTTGTAATCGTACCGGCAGTATCAACGATGTCGTCGACCAGGATGACATTTTTGTCTTTCACATCTCCGATCACGGTCATTGTGGCGATGACATTGGCCTTAGCCCTTGTCTTATGGCAAAGTACTAAAGGAACGTCGAAATATTTTGCATACGAGTTAGCACGCTTAGCACCACCTACATCGGGAGATGCAATCACCATATCCTTAAGTTTAAGGCTCTGAATATAAGGAATAAATATAGATGAAGCGTACAGATGGTCAACCGGAACATTGAAGAAACCCTGAATCTGGTCGGCATGCAAATCCATAGTAATCAGACGTTTGATTCCAGCAGTAGTCATCATGTCGGCAACAAGTTTAGCGGCAATCGACACACGTGGTTTGTCCTTACGGTCTTGGCGGGCCCATCCGAAATAAGGCACTACCGCAATTATTGATTCGGCAGATGCACGCTTCGCAGCATCTACCATCAGAAGCAGCTCCATAAGGTTCTCGCACGAGGGGAATGTGGACTGCACAAGATAAACTTGTGCTCCTCGGATTGATTCCTCGAATCCTACTTCAAATTCGCCATCGGCAAATTTCTCCTTCTTCATCTTTCCGAGCTCGATGCCAAGCTCCTTACAGATGCTTTCTCCAAGATACTGAGAGTTTTCCCCAGCAAATACCTTTATAGGCGGCAGGTTGTTATTCATAACAAGTATATGATTGTTGGTTAGATTGCGATGTTGAAAACTTCCGATAGGCCTCTCCCCTATTTATTTCAGGGCTAACCCTATTTTCATTTTCAAGTGCAAATTTAGAAATTTTATTCGTTTGGCACAAATTTTTGCAACGGAATAATCATTGCATCGTATGCCCCTATCTCGAATTTAACAGGTTTGCCACGTTGCACCTCAAATGTGTGCGGAAGCCCCCACAGCAGGTCATTCGTTTGATATACACCCTCTTTGATTCCGGCCATGTCAAATGCGAGGTCTGGAATTACGACTCCACATGTTGCCGGCTTTGAATCAAAGTTGTCTATGATGAGCAAAATTTGGTTGTCCGTATATCTCAAGAAAGCGAACTGCTTGTGTGGATTGAAGTCGGGATTGCGGAGGTTGGCATACATCAGGTCGAAGAAGTTACCTTCTCTGATTGCCTCTTCACGGTTGCACATATTCAAGACAGTAGAATACATGGAGCGCAGCCAACGTTCGTGCGAAGTGAGTCTACGCACGGAGCAGTGTCCGTTGTCATACCATCGTCTGAGTGTGCTATAACTCCAATAGTCAAATATCGTGCTCCGGTTATTGTCACCCGCAAATCCTTCGTTGTCGCGTGCCATTTCACCGAGTTCCTGTCCGTAATATATCATAAAGGGACCGCGAGAAATCATAGCGCCGGTCACAAGATAAGGCACCACCTTGGCCGGATTATCGGCAAATTCGCGTGAGGCGAATCTTACTTCATCATGATTCTCAAGGAAGTTGAGCATTGAGTCTCCTATGCCGTCAATACGCTGCCAGCACGACGACAACTGAGCTGCTGACATATTATAACATTCAATGCCCTTGAGCGTATCATAAAGATTCACCTTATCATAAAGATAATCGAACTTGCAGTAGTCAAGAAATGTCCTGTATGCATCAACATCGTATATCTCACCGATAAATATTATGTCAGGATAATCTTTCTTGACCTGCGGTATGGCCCAGTGCCAGAACTCTCTGGGCACCATAAACACCATGTCGCACCTGAAGCCGTCAATGCCCTTTGAAGCCCAAAATCTCAACACCGACAGCATTTTCAGCCATGTATCCGGAATTGGGTCAAAATGAGTGGAATGATCACCGGGGTCAAATCCATAATTCAGCTTAACAGTCTCATACCAATCATACTCGCCGCAAAATGCAGTGAAGCAGTCATTGCCTGTAGCCTTGGCCGGAAATTCTACATAGGGCTTTGTGCCGGGTTTTGCTATATTGAAATTAGGTGAGAACTGTTGGTTTGTTATATAATAGTAATTGTTGTCATGTGCAAAAAATTTGGAATAATCATCATCTGCCCCAAAATCCTTGACACCCGCAGGCGCAGAATCTGAGTGATATACCCTCGCTGTGTGGTTAGGCACAAAATCGATGATAAGTTTCAACCCTGCCTTATGAGTTCTCTTTACTGTATCCTCAAATTCCTGCATTCGCTTTGTCACATTGGCAGCTATTGCAGGTGCCACATCGTAGTAATCCTTTATTGCATAAGGAGACCCTGCCTCACCTTTTACCACGTTAGGGTTGTCAGCAGGAATTTCTCCATCTGCGAAGGCTGTCTTTGTGGCCATCTCTATAATGCCGGTAAACCATATGCAGTTAATTCCCAATGACCGTAAGGAGTTTAGAAGCCGAGGAGTTATGTCATTAAGTTTTCCGGACCCATTTTGTTCATACGTGCCATCAGGGATGCAATGGTCATTAGTGTTGGTAAAGATGCGTGGGAAAGCTTGGTAGATGATTAGTTTCTCCTTCATTTTAGTTGACTTTTTCATTGGAACTCATATTGAATTAGAATGTTGAAATATTCATTTTGATTTTAACTCAAGCCCTTCAAACACCCGGCATGCCGTTTCGTAGCCTATTTTTATGGCATTATCAAGAGCAGACATGTCGAACATACTGCTTGTAAAGGTTTCACGAGGAGTGATGACATGGTCGCAAAGACGCAGGTCTGACGAAAGATTAGCCTTGGTGGTGAGATGATACGACCTTAGGGCTATGTCGATAAGCGACTCCTTATATATATAATCGCGGTTGAGTGGGGAGACATTGGCACCAAACAACACATCGCAGTAATCACGTATAGCCCAAGCCGGCAAATTATGCAGCACTCCCCCATCCACATAATGTGACCCCTTTATCTCCACGGGGCTGAAAACAATCGGAATGCTGCACGAAGCCACAACTCTTGGCACAATCTCACCTTTAACCCAACCGACTTGAGTGCCCCTGTCAAGGTTTGTGGCACAAACTACTGTAGGAAGTTTAAGCTCTTCAAGCCTTTTTACCGGCAGCCAGGAGTCAAGGAGCTTGGCAAACTTGCTGAGATTGAAGATCCCATCTTTAGGTAGATTCCATGACCTGAAATCAGAGAACTTACTATAGTCTGTGAAGCACTGGCGCATATCAAGGGGAGTCAAGCCCGCTGCATATAGCACAGCGGCTATCGACCCGGCAGACACTCCGGAAATAATGTTAGGCTTTATGCCGAATTTTTCCATCGCCATAATTATGCCTATATGTGAAAAGCCTTTAGAAGCACCGCCGCTGAACGCAAATCCGATTGAATCGCGTCGGCGGAAAGTGATACGCTCTATAAGGCCGTCTATGCTGATTGTCTTCACTTTTTATTCTTTTTTTTCTTTTTAAGGAACTTCAATGCATCGTCAAACTCCTTCCGGTACATTATTCCTATACCCTGAGTAGTTAACGCAGATTTTAGGTAGTATGATGCATCATTGAAGTGATTATATGCTTTCAGGCGCAACTGACCATTGCGTGTGAGAAGGTATTCCACATCAAAATCTCCGACAAAGGTGGTTTGTGATGTGCTCTTGTCTCTATATCCGAGATTTCCATTAATCAACAGTCTGTCATCAAACAACCTTGACGAAAGTGCCACATCGAACTCCATGTCAGAGAAATCGCTTTTGTCTGACTTGATTGAAGGTGCAAGCGACACCTTGTCGGTCATAGAGCCTATGATGTTCTGAATCTGCGATGATAAAGTGGAAGATGCCACTGAGGCAAATTCCCCTCCCCTATCAGCTTCCGAATAAGAGGGTGAGTAGAAACGGTTGAGAGCGAGCAGATAGATAACCTGACGATTCAGCATATCTTCTGACGATATGAGGCTTTGCAACTTTCGTTCAACCTCCGATGTCACTGTAGGCAAATCGAGATCAAACTTTATCTCAGGCGCGTGTATGTCTCCACTCACTTTTAGCAATGCGTCAACCGGCACTGTGGTCCGCTTAAGGTCCGGATCGTCCTTGAACGATGCGTCAAGGTCATTCAAGTTGGTATTGACACGATAAGAGGCGGTTATGTCAAGTATACCATTGAGCGGATCGCCATTAAACGCGATGCTGCTCCCGGGGCGAATTGTGAAATTCTTAAGTATCAGATCTTGCAGACTGAAATTGTAGGTGCCACGCTCAAGAGTATATTTGCCGTAGATGCTATAGTCATCATTGGCAGTGTCGTAGTGCATCTGAAGAGCCCCATTACCGCTTGCCTTTATTTTGTCGCCTGCCGCAGGGTCCATAACAAGCACAAGGTTGGCATCTTTATTTACATCTATGGCGAGGTCCATGCTGAATACGCTTGGCCTCTCCTGCACCAACATCTTAGACTCCTTATTGAATCTATCTTCAAAACTTTCTTCAACATCCTGTTCTACCTCAAGTTCTGCCCCTTTGTCTGAGAAAGTCAAGAACGAATACTCAGTGGCTGTACGGGTCTCGTCGAGTTCGATATTAAATTGGGTGCCTCTATCAGTTCTCATCTTCACATCGAGAGCCACCAAGCCGGGAGTCCCCTTCAGTTTAGCATTGCCGCTTGCAAAAACCCTTCCATTCCAAGCAGTGTTAATTCTATCGTCAGTGTCGAAGACCAGGAGCTTGCGTGCATCCTTCAATTCGAAATCCATAGTGGCGTTTTTCAGGTACTGGTGTCGCACTCTTCCGCTGAACATACCCGAATTGCCATAACGGTCATATAAGCGCACACCGGGAATATCTATCAACCCTTTTGAAAAGAATATTGAATCTGAACCTCCATATGTCACGTTGGTGTGGTCAACTTTCATAGTCACAGTGTCAGCAAACACACGCCCCGAGAGGTCAATAGTTGAAAAATTTCCATATAATTTGAGTTGGCCGGAAGCTTTTCCTGTAATCTTAGATGTGAATCCTGACATGAAAGGTTGCAGCAGCCGAACATCTATCTTATTGGCATCAAAATCGAACGATAGAGAATCTCGAGTCACATAGATTCCTCCTCTGACAGTTGCCGAGGCCGTATCTGCGGCCTGAATATCAGCATTTATTCCGACTTTTTTAGCGGTGCTGTCCCAATTGCCGTATAATTTGCCATCACCAAGCACACATCCGTTGTAGGCCAGATTCTTGACTGTCAGATTTTCTGTTTCAGCAACCGGTGCGCCACTGAATAAGCTGCTCACCTTTGCGTATCCGGTGGCTATGCCACCGAAATCCACATGATTTATATTCAGGATATCAAAAATATATTGTAAATCTATTCCGGCAAGGTAGGCTGAAAGAACATCCATCGGGTCAGACGAAGCCTTACCATTAATATTAATGAACTGATAGTCGTGCGACACATGGATGTTGTTAACCTCTAAAATCTTATCCTTAAAACTTATGGTGGCGGGAAGCACTTTCCATTCTGCCCCATTGAGGTTAATTTTTGATTCGTTCAGACTTGCATCTATACCGAGTTTATTGAAGATTGGATCTCTGCTTAGCGATGCCTGCAAATCAATCGCACCACAGTTTTTCGGATTTGACACAGCTGTCCAGCCTATGCATACTTGAGCCTTATCATCTACAGCCTTCGCTTGTATATGCATATCTGCCAAATCATGCTTTACCGGGTATGTGGTTTTTAAATCTAAAGTCAATGGCATGCCTATGCCGACTGAAGTCTCAAAATGAGTGTTCTTTATCAACTTATTCTTGCCCTGCACAAGATATTTGGCATCCATTGCCACAGTTGCAGTTCCATCAATGCCGCTCACATGTGCATTAATATCAACCGGCTCACCCGGTCTTATAGGTATACCGAGGGCATCATACAGATCGTTTGCCGGCTTCAATTTCAAGTTTATATCTGCAAATTGGCCATCATATGTTTTGCTTTCGGCAAACTTAAATAAGGAGGGAAAGCATTGATGTAACACCGCTGACATCATATTCTGCATGGATGAAAACCTGAAATCGCCGCTCAATCTTGCCTGCAAGAAATCCGAATTGAGCGCGTATTCACGCTGATTTTCATGGACCGATGCAGTCAACGCTAAAGATTCGATGTGTATTGGCCTTTTGTGCGAGATCAGGTTTGCATTCGTCACATTCAATTCACCGCGCACGTTATCAATTGAATTTCCTATTGCATTGAGTGTCACCAAGCCATTTATGCTTTCTCCTGGCTTAAAACCGTTTAAGCCCCAATCAGAAGGAACTAAGTTAGCAATGTTGCCGTTAATATTCCAATTTGAATTGGCACCATCGAGCAATACATCCGCAGAAAGGGCAACATTTAGATTCTGATCAGGCACATTCAACTCCCCCTTTATAGATTTTCCCGACTTAGTCAGTGTCAAAAATAAATTGCTGACCGAATTGCCGTTATATTCTATGACAGGAACATCCACCGACAAGTCGGCATCTAACTCTTTGCCATTAATATTTAATCCTCCCTCTGCATTAAGTGTAACATTACCAAGTTTGTCAACACCTAAAACCTTTCCTACCGCAAATCCGTCAGACACAACGCTCGCATTAGAGATAGACAATACACTGCCAAATCTGCGGAGCTCGGATGAAACGTTTAGTTTGCCGGCGTCTGACACTAATTTCAAATCGGCATATGCTGAAAAAGAAGCCATATCGACATCGCCCGAGAGGATTAAATCTGTATTGCCAAGACCTGATAAAGCAGTACTTACCGCACCGGGCACCTTTGGTGCGATTGAGAGAAGCCTCTCCATCCAGTTGGAGGATATATGCAATTTCAGCTCATTGATTATTGCGCTGATGTTTTTCGGTTGGGAGAGACCTGATGCCCCACCATTTATGTCCAACCGTAAATCGGAGGAATTTGAATGCAAGCTGACATTGTTAAATGTAACTGATTCGAGTGTCCCATTAAGTTCCGCATAAAACATGAATGGCATATCAAAATGCGAGAGTTCCGGAGCAAAGGCTTTAAAGTCGGAAGGATAAAAAGGAATGCAAGAAATTGTCACCTCTCTCGGATATTGCGACAGTGAATTGACGATGTCAGCATATCCATTTATGCTCACTTTTTGGTCTGACAGTCGTATCTGTGAATCTCCGACTTTCAACTTAAAGTCTTGCAAACTGATTTGCTTAGGCGAGATTGAGGCATTAAGCGACAAACTGTTGACTTCAATGCCGGACCTCTCGTTGAATGCGAGTCTACGCAACCTCACGTTGACTGAATCACCCATTATCAAAGGCAACGATAGGTCTGCATTCAAATCTGTAATCTCTATATTGTTTGGATCAAACCTTTGCTGTGCCGAATCACGTGGAATCCAGCAACGTTTATAAGACAAGGCTGATTTTCGCACCACTATGTTGTGAAGCACAACTCGCACCTTAGACTTTTCACGCTTTTCTTTTGACTTGAAAGCATCTACAAGAAATTGTATATTGAGTGGGGCACCCGGATGATCTTGGCGCAGTGAAGCGTCAAGCGACACCAACTCCACGTATGTAATCACCACATCTCCGTCGACCAGTAAATCCCAAAGGTCTATGCCGGCGCCTAATTGCCCGATATATGCGCATCTAATGCCTTTGGGGTCTGAAATTGAAACATTGTTAAGGCGCAACTCATTAAAAGGTGAAATACTGACCTCCCCTATCTTAATACGGCCACCGGTAAGCACAGCAAGTTCTTGCTCGGCAATGTTTTTCAGTTTATTTTGCACAGCAGGCACCGAAACAAACACGTAAAGGGCAGCGACCAATCCAACCGCCGTAAGAATAACGGAGAAAAGAACGCTGCGAACAACCTTATAAATTGACCTTGTAGCCGACATAGTCAGAAAATCATGCAAATTTAGTGAAAAAGAACTGTAGATGCAAAAGTTTTACAGTTCCGTTCGATTTTATTTTGTAATATCATACAAATGTCCTATATTTGTGTTATAATATATGAGGTGACAGTATTCAAGTTTTGCTAATTTATATCAGTTTAGCTTTTAGACTTGCATATCCGTCAATAGCAAGTTGTAATCTGTTTAGACTAACATTGCACATTGTGACAATCATATATATAACCCAAAAGATTAATTATATATAATTATGGCAAACAAAAGAGAATTTAAGAAGTATGCAGACGCTCTTGGAGCATCTGTTGTTAACGAGATGGTTTCTGCCTATTACAATGTAAAGGGTGCAGACCAGGATAAAATCGCAGAGGCGATAAAAGTGGCGTTAGGCGCAGTGGGCAAAGCCAAGAACAATGCCAACGTATATTTCGACAAGGGTATGAGCGCATTTGAAGATGCAGCTGCTTATGGCAAAGCCAAACGTGAGTTCTTCAGAAGTCTGTTCGATAAGATCGAAACAGAATTTAGCGAGGAGATTAACGAGGCGCTCAAAATCTTCAATGCAGCAATTCCTGAAGAAGAGAAAGCTCGCAACAAAGAGATTGCAGGCAAATAATTATAGGTAGCGCACAAAGTAGAATAACATGAATTTCTGGGGACTGATATTGAAATTGGCAGGTTGGAAGGTGAATATAACCGCACCTCGACGTGACAAGTGCGTGATATGTGTGGCTCCTCACACTTCCAATTGGGATTTCATACTCGGTCTTCTCGCATACTATTCAATAGGGAGAAAGGCCAATTTTCTGATGAAGAAATTTTGGTTTTTCTTCCCCTTGAATTTTTTACTTAAGTCTTTGGGCGGAATCCCGGTATATCCCAAAGGCACAGGCGGCAATCTCTCTCAGCAAATTATCAATCGCTTCAAAAGCCAAAATTACCTTAATCTCGCGGTCACGCCAGAGGGCACAAGGAGCGCTGTGAAGCAATGGCGCACAGGTTTCCTGCATATAGCCATCGATGCAGGCGTACCCATACAGCTTGGCATAATAGATTATAAGCATAAAGCCATCGAAATATGTGAGGAACTTATTCCTTCGGGCAATATTGAGGATGACTTGCGCGATGTGAAAACTTTCTACTCGCATCATATGGATGCGGCTTTATATCCTGAAAAATTCGAAGTGTGACATGACAAGTTCAGACCTTAAAGTATGTCTTTACCCCATGGAGATACAATGGGGTAATAAGGATGCCAATCTTGAGACTTTGCGTAGTCTCGTGGCGAATATTCATCCGGAAACTGACCTTCTTATTTTACCGGAGACTTTTTCTACCGGTTTTCCGGTAGGACTCGACAAGGAGGCTGTACGCCCTATGGCCGAACGCAACACCGGCAAGACAATTGACTTTATAAAGCAACTCGCATCTGAACGTAAGATTGCCATAGCCGGCAGCTTTATTGCAGATTCCGGTGGCTCACTTTACAATAGGGCTTTCTTCATAGAGCCCTCAGGCGACGAGTATTTCGAAGACAAGAACCATCTTTTCACCATGGCGGGTGAGGACAAGGTGTTCTCAAGAGGTTACAGCAGACTTTGCGTCAGATACAGGGGTTGGAATCTCGCAATGGCGGTTTGCTATGATGTGAGATTCCCGGTGTGGTGTCGCAATGTAAATAATGAGTATGACGCTCTGATTGTCGTGGCAAACTGGCCGCAGGTCAGAATAAATGCCTGGAACGCCCTTTTGCCCGCACGAGCCATTGAGAATGAGGCTTATGTTTGTGCTGTAGATTGTCGTGGCGTAGACAATGCAGGCTACACTTACGACGGCAGTTCGGCCGTATACGACTTCAAAGGCAAGGATGTGTCAGTGAGATTTGACGAGAATGGACTCGTATATGCAACATTAAGCCGGGAACGGCTCGATGCTTTCAGAGCCAAATTCCCGGCATGGCGTGATGCTGATATTTTCAAACTATGATGCGGTGAGATAAACCCTTATCTCTCCAATCGGGAGCTTGCCCACAAGATATAGTGGTATATGTCGGCTGTCGGTTGATATCCATGCGTCTATATCATCGCTCGACTTTTTACCACCATTTTGCGTGAAGTTAAATTTAATATGATATGCCTCGCGCTCAGTTTTGTCGCGCATCTTTATCTTCTCTATGCCCAGGCTCTTGATTTTCACAAGCTCTTTCTTGCTTCCGGAGAATGTTGTGGCTGTGTAGCTTTTATATTTGTTGAGCTGCGAATAGTCAAGTTTGCGAAGATAATAAAATATCGATAAGAAATCATACACAGGTCCTGTTGCACTTAGGGTAGCCTCCTTGACGGTCGGCACCCCGTTTTTAGTGCGATAGCGGGTTGTTTTGCCTATGGTTGTATTACCATTATGTGTAAACGAAATCTTGTCTATATCATGACGTTTACCTTCGTGCATTTTCTTTGTATAGCTCACAGGTTTAAGGTCGGCTACACGCAGTGTGCTATGCAGGGTGTCGCGCACACGATATATTTTATCTGCCCATTTCCTGGAGCTTCCCACCAGTCTCAGGTTGTAATGATTGCCTTGCCTGCGCAGCGTAAGAGTAGCGTCACCGGCCTCCTTGTGAATAAGTCCCCATTTATAGGTGACCACATATTTCAAGGTCTCATTATTAAATGTTGCCGCACCTTGTGCCAATGGAGTGAAAAATGCCATGACAGCGACAACCAGTATCATTATAGTCTTTCTCATAGTAGTAACTTTTATCACTTTAGATAGATGCGCCGACCTTAGGTTTATTTCACTACAAGAGGGGATTTGACATTTTTTTGCCACATCGCGGACAAATCCCTTTCACCACGTAATTTACCGATTGAGACTCAAACCCTTCCGGCAATTGCACCATAGGGACTTTCATTGATTCGATGCAAAATGTTTCCTTGCAGATTTCGCAATAGAAATGCACATGCTGGTCGGCAATAGAGTGATGTCCGTGTCCATGGCAAATTTCATATTTTTGTGATCTGCTCCCATCATCAATCACATGCACCACCTCTTTTTGGGCAAATAATTCGAGCACACGAAATATGCTCGCCTTATCCATTGTGTAGCCAAGTCTTGACTCAAGGTCGGCGAGACTGATTGGATTCTTTGCGTCACTGAGTGCCTTTAATATAAGAATTCTGTTGGAAGTAAGGCGTATACCCTTCTCTTCCAACAGAGTTTCCATGTCTTGACGGTTCATTGCCAGCACTACTTTTCAATCGAGAAGCCGAGGTCATCTATCACTTCCTTAACGGCATTAGGGTCAGGGTTCCCTTTAATCATGGTTTTGCCTGAAGTGAGGTCAACTGTCACCTCCTCCACACCGGGAAGTTTCGAAAGGTTTTTCTCTACCATTGCCTTGCAATGGCCACAAGTCATACCTTTGACAACAAATGAGTTTTCTGTTTCCATTATCTTATCGGATTTATGTGTATATTTTAATATAAAGGCGTTTATCAGAAGGATAATCAGCAGTATCGAGCAAATGCCGGGAAACAACGCCACATCAACATGGCAGTTGGCATGACCGGCAATGGCCGGCATCGTGAACCAATCGCGCGGCATAAGGTAATCGATACACATTCCGATGGCAATTGCGCCGATTACAATTGTGGATAGATATATCGAAGCTGCTCTCTTGCCGAGCGACTTGCTGACTATTATTATAGACGCGAAATTGGCAGCCGGGCCCGCCATAAGTAAAACAAACGCTGCTCCCGGACTCAATCCCTTAAGCATAAGCGAGAGGGCAATAGGAATCGAACCCGTGGAACACACATACATAGGCACGGCCACAATCACCACAGCAATCATAGAGAGAATCGGGTAAGCGGCAAAAAATGTAAAGAAACCATCAGGCACAAACACCGTAATAGCAGCTGCAATAACAAGGCCGATAATCAACCACTTCCCGATGTTCTGAATCATGTCGACAAAACCATAGCGCATGGCATCGCACACTTTTTGCCAAAAGCCGTTAGAGGTGGGTGCATCTATTGTATCAACCTCTGTATCACACTGCCAGCTGCATGATTTATCTTCACGATTTACCAGCATGCCTCCGACAAAAGCCGTTACTAAAGCCGCCACAGGACGGATTATAGCAAATGCTGGTCCTAAAAGCGAATATGTGGCGGCAATCGAGTCAACGCCGGTCTGAGGAGTAGCGATAAGAAAAGATGTAGATGCACCGCGCGAGGCGCCGTTGCGGCGCAATGAGACAGCCGTGGGCAGCACACCACATGAGCATAACGGAAGTGGGACACCAATCAATGCAGCCTTTATGACTGCCCATGGTCCGGGCTGCGAAAGATGGTTACGATAAAACTTGGCCGGCACAAATGCGTAAAGAATTCCTGCTACAAAAAAGCCGAGGAGAAGATATGGGGCCATTTCAGCCACCATATTAATCAATGAATATATAAACTCCATAAGTAATGAGTAATTTTAAATTTAGTAATGAGCTTTGAATTTGCTTTGGCCTCTTTTTGCCACCTTGAAAATTCCTTATCAGTTACATAGCCTGCTATGCGCCTTCTGCGGAATTTCCAATCTGACAAAAATAAGCACAAATCAAATTTAAATTTAAATTTAAAATGACTCATTACTTACATAATAAACGAGACTTACATAATAAACGAGCATAAATGAGGAAATATTTTACTGTTTCTGATGCCTGCGAATCACGAAAAAACTACCTAAAAGTTGGTATTGCAGGCTACGAATCAATTTTGTAATTTTGCAGATTAAAAGCATAAACCAATGATTGACAGACACAGCTCTTACAAACCAGAGAATACAATGCGCGATTTGATTCGCGACAACAACCTTCTGTTGATGACCATCAATCGGTTCGGCATCCCCTTCGGCTTCGGTGACGACAGTGTGCGCAAGGTGTGCGGCAATATAAATGTGGATCTTGACACATTTTTGGCCGTATGCAATCTGCTTAGTGGGCGTGAGCATGACAATTATATCGTGTCTTTGACATCGCTCATGCAATATCTTAAGAATGCCCATAGTGCTTTTATGAATGTATCTTTGCCCAAACTGCGTCACAAACTAATTGAGGCTATTAATTATTCAGATACAAACGATGTTTCGTTTTTGCTGATAAGGTTTTTCGATGACTATGTTGCAGAAGTGCATGAACATCTGAATCATGAAAATGATGTAGTGTTTGAATATGTAGAGAAACTGTTGCAAGGAAATAAGGACGCATCATTCAGCATAGAGCAATTCTCAATTGACCATGACCATATGGGCGAGAAACTTAATGAACTTAAAGATATATTCATTTATCATTACACCGGCGAGTCAAATGCCCTGCTAAGTTCTGCCCTATTCGATATTATCAACCTTGAGAAAGACTTGATGAGTCATTTTGAGATTGAATCACATTTGTTTGTGCCGGCAGTAGAGAAATTGGAGAAGAAACTTGAAAGCAAAAAAAACGAACCCATTAAGCAAAATGAGACAAAACGAGGCATAGAGTTGCTTGGTGAGCGTGAGAAGGAAATTATATGCTGCGTGGCAAAGGGAATGTCGAACAAGGAAATTGCGGAAAAACTATACCTCTCTGTGCACACAGTGGCCACCCACCGAAAGAATATTAGCTCAAAACTTGAGATTCACTCCACAGCTGGTTTGGCAATATTCGCCATACTGCATCACCTCGTGGACATAAAAGACTTGAATCCTCATGCAAAATAAAGACAATTACCCTGTTAATGCGCGTCTGATATTAGCTGAACAGCGGTGTCTGATTCAACTCGAATACGACAATGAAAAGCGGGAGTATGAAGAAGCGGTAGGCAGGTTAGGCATAATGAGGATGAAGGAGCGTGGCGACTGTTGGCTCCCCGTGACAATATACGCTGACAGACACAACTCGCTTAACAAACGCATCGTTGTGCTCAAGCGCGAGTGTAACGACGAGGATAATGAAGATGACCACAACTTCGAATATGGTGTTCACGTTTCAATATTCATGACTGAAGATGGTCGTGATAGACCTTCTACTATAGTTAATGGCATCGTGAATTTTGTGGATGGTGACTCTATAGCTATTGAAGTGCCCGACAATGCACGCCTTCCAATAGCGATGCATGGGCAGACGATAGGTATTATGAGGTCATTCGACGACACTACTTACAAAGCGATGATTGATGCCATAGAGCGGATTGCAACAGCAAAGGGTCGCCTTGCCGAATTGCGAGACATCATTTATTCGCACCGTCCCGCGGGCGAGCTTAAGCTCAATGAAATCAGAATGCCATATCTCAATGTGTCGCAACAGAAGAGCGTCAACAAGGTGCTCGCCGCAAAAGATGTAGCGGTTGTACATGGGCCTCCGGGCACAGGTAAGACCACTACTCTTGTGGAGGCAATCTATGAAACATTGCGTCGCGAAAGCCAGGTATTGGTATGCGCCCAAAGCAATACGGCAGTCGACCTTATTTGCGAGAGATTGACCGACCGTGGCATCACAGTGCTCCGAATCGGCAATCCAACTCGCGTCAACGACAAGATGCTTGCCTCCACTTACGAACGACGATTTGAGGATCATCCCGAATACCCAACGTTATGGAGCATTCGCAAGAGCATACGCGAACTAAAGGGTGCAAGAAAAAGGAGTGATCAGTGGCATCAAAAGATGGAGAGACTTAAGGAAAGAGCCACCGACATAGAGTTTCGCATCAATCGCGACCTGTTTGCCGAATCGAAAGTTATTGCGTCAACGCTTGTGGGAAGCACCAGCAAACTTCTTGATGGTCTGAAATTCTCGACGCTTTTTATCGATGAGGCGGCACAGGCACTTGAGGCAGCAAGTTGGATACCTATTCGCCGTGCGGGGCGTGTCATATTCGCCGGAGACCACTGCCAACTGCCTGCAACTGTGAAATGCTATGAAGCCGTAAAGCAAGGATTGGGCAAATCTCTCATGGAGCGCATTGTGGATTTACATCCCGAAGCCGTAACACTTCTTGCCATACAATATCGTATGCACGAAGATATCATGAAGTTTCCCAACGACTGGTTTTACAAGGGAGGCATGGAGGCAGCGCCTGAAGTGCGCGACCGCAGCATTTTGGATTTTGACACTCCTCTCGAATGGGTAGAGTCAGGAACCACACTTCCGGAACACAGCGATGAAGATAATAAGCAAGACATTATGCAAGAATATCACGAGACTGTATACGGCAACACCATGGGGCGCGTCAATACTGATGAGGCAATTCTGACTCTGCAGACACTTCAACAATATGTTGAGAAGATTGGCGTCTCAAGGATACTTGAAGAACGAATTGACATGGCAGTTATTTCACCATATCGCGCACAGGTGCGATATCTGAGAGGATTGCTAAAGCGCATGCCCTTCTTCAAGCCACTGAGAAAACTAATAACGGTAAACACCATTGACGGTTTTCAAGGAAGCGAGAGAGATGTGGTGCTGATATCTCTTGTGAGGTCAAACGCAGAGGGACAGATAGGATTTCTGCGAGACTTGAGACGTATGAATGTCGCCATGACCCGAGCACGAATGAAGCTCATCATAATAGGAGATTCATCTACATTGGCCAAGAATCCGTTTTATGCCCAACTGCATCGGTATATAACAAGCCAACACCATTCAGACAGCTGACGCATATAATCAGAGATCCCGAACAAATGCAAAACATAGATATCGCCACGGATTGTGAAACATTAACAGAATCTCAGTTGCATTTCTCAATAGAATGTTGTAATTTTGTGGTCTGATAGAAAAACTTCTAATCTTAAAGAAAAATGAGAAAAAATATTGTAGCCGGAAACTGGAAAATGAACACCACTCTCGATGAAGGTGTTGAACTCGCCAACAACGTTAATACACTTCTCAAAGGCAAGAAAGCCAATTGCGATGTTATTGTGTGCGTTCCTTTCACACACCTCACATCTGTTAACGCAGTGCTCGAACCTGAACTCGTAAAGCTCGGTGCAGAAAACTGCTCTGAACACGCAAAGGGTGCATACACCGGCGAGGTTAGCGCAGCGATGGTTAAATCAACAGGTGCAGAATACGTTATTCTCGGCCATAGCGAACGTCGCCAGTACTTCGGTGAGAACAACGAACAGCTCCTCGCAAAAACAAAGATTGCCCTCGAGAATGGTCTGAAACCTATCTTCTGCGTGGGTGAAGTGCTCGAACAGCGCGAAGATGGTTCATACAATGAGGTGGTAAAAGGTCAAGTAGAGGCACTTTTCTCACTCACACCTGAAGAATTTTCCAATATCGTCATCGCATACGAACCTGTATGGGCTATCGGCACAGGTAAAACTGCCACAGCAGAGCAGGCTCAGGACATGCACGCACACATTCGTGCAGTAATCGCTGAGAAATATGGTAAGGAGGTTGCTGACAACACAAGCATCCTTTACGGTGGCAGCTGCAAGCCCGGCAATGCACGCGAACTTTTCGCCAAGGCTGATGTTGATGGCGGTCTGATCGGTGGTGCTGCCCTTAAGGCTGAAGACTTCATGGGAATTATCGAAGCCTTCGGTTAATATTTTACTTTCGCATTTTGCGTAATCTTTATCTGAATTGATTCCCAAAACTTCAATATTAAGTATAAGCCTGGCCGCAGCATTCTTGCTGCCGGCCGGGGCTTTTGCTGCACTTCCCCGGCAAGGAGAGGAGCCTGACAATGTGGTTGAAAGGATAGAGAGCGAGTCTAACGGCAATGTGCATATAGACATACCCGAAAACCTGCTCGACCAAATATTGCGCGGTGAGAAGGAGGCTGTAAAAAAGGAGTCTCAAACCCTGCGCCCCGGCATTAACAAAACAAGTGGCTATAGAGTGCAAGTGTTCAGCGACGGTCGCAATCAGCACTCGCTCGAGAACCGGGCACGCGCACGCGGCAACGCAGTTGTGGCCAGGTTTCCCAAATATAGGGGGCAAGTATATTCTTATTCAAGCTCTCCTAATTGGTATACGCGCATCGGTAATTTCAAGACTCAGGCAGAAGCTTCTAACGCACTCGCGGAGCTGAAGCGTGCATTCCCACAGTTTGCCGCTGAGATGAGAGTTGTGAAAAGCCAGATTGTCATAATCAAATAAGATCATGATGCCAAAACAACAGCATGACGAGAAACTTGTAAGCGAAATAGCATCTCACTATGAGGCTATCCTCAGGCTCATAGGCGAGGATCCTACTCGTGAGGGTTTACGAAAAACACCTGTTCGTGCAGCCAAGGCTCTGCTCGACATAACGCAAGGATATCGCATTTCCCCATTGGAAGTGGCTCGAAAAGCAATATTCCAATACGAAGGGTCTCAAATGGTGATTGTCAAGGATATTGAGTTCTATTCAATGTGCGAACATCATATTTTGCCGTTTTTCGGCAAAGTAAGCATCGGGTATATTCCTGATGGCAAGATGATTGGCCTTTCTAAACTTGCAAGGGTTGTGGAGGGATTCGCAAGGAGACTACAGGTGCAGGAGCGTCTCACATCGCAAATCTGCAAGTTGCTCTCCGAAGCAATGCCCACCAAGGGGGTAATAGTATCATGCACGGCCGAACATCTCTGCATGAAGATGCGTGGTGTGGAAAAACAAGACGCTTCGACCACCACATTTGATTATAATGGGGTGTTTGAATCAGATGCAGCGCTACGTGCCGAATTTAGGGAGTTGCTCGGCAACTGAATATATTCGCTGCCTCAAGCATCACGCTATTTTGTGGTTTAACAGATATACAAACGGCTCTATTCACCTGAATATGGCCGTTTTTGCTATTTTTTAGTCATGTTAATTTTGAATTGATTGCCAGATTGATTAACTTTGTATGATAATAAGTAGGTGTTCAATTTAATTTTAAGCAAATGTTTTTTCTTTTATATTTTCTTTGGTTGTCTTTTTTGCTGCTTTGCCAATCATCATCAATTACATAGCCCGCTATGCTCTTTCTTCTGATTGACAAATCAACTCAAAAACTCAATCAAATAAAATATAAAATTAAATTGAACACCTACTTATCGACAAGTAACCGGTCAGATATATGAGAGAAATTATACTTGGAATAGAATCCTCGTGCGACGATACATCGGCGGCAATTATCGCCGATGGCATACTTCTGAGCAATATAATCGCAAGCCAGTCCGTGCATGAGAATTATGGAGGAGTAGTGCCGGAACTCGCATCGAGAATGCACCAGCAGAATATAGTGCCCACGGTGTCAGAAGCACTGCGCCAAGCCGGACTTAACCCCGGTGAGCTCTCGGCCATAGCTTATACCCGTGGTCCGGGTCTTTTGGGGTCATTGCATGTCGGCACATCATTTGCCAAAGGCATGGCAATCGGCCTCGGCATACCACTTATCGACGTGAACCATCTTCATGGCCATGTGCTCTCGCATTTCGTCAAAGAAAAGGATGATGATGAGACTCCCGAATTTCCCTTTATATGCTTGCTGGTGTCAGGTGGCAATTCTCAGATTGTCCTTGTAAAGTCGCCATATGATATGGAGATATTGGGGCAGACTATCGATGATGCTGCTGGAGAAGCTTTCGATAAGTGCGCGAAAGTTATGGGACTCCCCTATCCGGGTGGCCCTCACATCGACAAACTCGCAAAAGAGGGTGACCCAAGTAAATTCAAGTTCAGCCGGCCACATCTCCCCGGCCTTGACTATTCATTCAGCGGTTTAAAGACGTCATTTCTGTATACTCTGCGCGATGCCATAAAAGAAGACCCTGATTTTATAGAGAATAATAAAGCGGACTTGTGCGCATCGCTGCAAGCCACCATAGTACGGATTCTGCTCGACAAGCTGGAGCTCGCCATACGCCAGACCGGTGTTAAGCACGTGGCAATAGGTGGTGGTGTCTCCGCCAACTCAGGCATGAGAGATGCCGTGAGTAAGTTATGCGAACGACTCGGAGTCAAAGCATGGATACCGGCACGCAAATTCACTACCGACAATGCCGCGATGGTGGCTATGGCCGGATGGTATAAGTATAAGAATAACGAATTTAGCGACATCTCTTTACCTCCGTTTGCAAGAACTTCAATCTAATTAATCTGAAAAACATGACCTCAAAAGATACATCGAAAATATCAGGCGAAGCGCAGAAAAATGCAGACAAGCCTCAAAGTGCCACAGACTCCACAAAAACTACTTCATCCAAGGAAAAACAGGCCAAGGAGTCTCGGCATGTGGTAATTTATGGATATACGCGCGACGAATTGCGCAACCTGATGCGGCATTTCGAATCGCAACTTCCTGAATTCGTGAAAATCACCATCGACAGCAACAACCTCGTAACCAAAATCACACTCACTGGAGCCAATAGTGGGATTGGACTATTAAGGTTCAAGCTAAACAAGTATCAGCAACAGCTCATGGACATGTTCAGCGAAGAACTTGTGTCGATAGAAGATAAAAATGTTTCACAAGTGCTTGGAGAGCTGCTCACAGAACGCGAACTCACCGTTGGCACTGCTGAAAGTTGCACCGGCGGCAACATAGCTCACAATATCACTGCAAATCCCGGTTCGTCGGCCTACTATTTGGGAAGTGTGGTCAGTTACAGTAATGATGTCAAGGCAGAAGTTCTCCATGTGTCGCGTGCCAACCTGTCTCGTTATGGTGCAGTAAGCCGCGAGGTTGTAGAAGATATGGCCAATGGGATATCTGCTCTAATGCATTCTGATTGCGCACTTGCCACATCAGGGATTGCGGGTCCCGACGGAGGCACTAAATTTAAACCTGTAGGCACCGTGTGGATGGCTGCAAAATATGGCAACAAGGTGGTCACCGAGCTGATTCAATTCAAGGGCGACCGCGAACAGGTGATTGCACGCGCCACCAATCATGTCATGGTGATGTTGATTAAACTCTTGCGCAACAATTATATTACACAAGAGGAAATCAACGATGATTAAGAAAGTAGCCTCTCATGTTGCGGCAATTCTCGTACGTTTGCGACTGTTGCCCAACATCGTAGTCCTTAACATGGATGGCGGCATATGCTCTCAGATGCACTTTTATATGGCAGGCAAGATGCTTGAGATGCAAGGTTGCAAAGTATTATACAACCTCGACTGGTATGCCAATGACGGCATGGACACACAGGGGCGTTTCTGCCGCAATTTCGACTTGCTGAAGGCTTTCCCAGATCTTGACCTACCTATGCTAACAAATAGGTTTATAAAGCGAATCTATCGGTCGGCATTTCGACATTATAATGAATACTCGGACTTTGCAGACGACACACTATGGCGTGGGTTAAAGCCACCTTTATATATCAAAGGCTATTTCAAAGAGACCGACGACATGTTTGGCCCGGCGTTTCGCAATACGTTTGAGGTGGTTGCAGAGGTCCTTGATAAGGCGAACCGCCTCAAATTTGGCGAGATAGATGAAATTGCAATGACTCGCAGCGCATGTGCAATTCATGTGAGACGCGGAGACCTCTCACAATATCATGAGGCATATGGCACACCGGCAGCAGTCGACTATTTCAGACAATGCTGCAAGTTGGTGGCTATGGCAAACCCTAATGTGAAGTTTTATATTTTTTCAGACGAGCCGGACTGGTGTGCCGAAAGTTTAGTTCCTGTTTTAGGGGAATATGATATTGAGATATGCGGAGACAATGGTTCTGACAAAGGATGGTGCGACCTGCTCCTAATGTCGCGCTGCAATCATCAAATCACAAGCCAAGGTTCAATGGGAAGATATGCCGCCAAACTGCGCCCACTTGATAGGAGCAACGGTATCGTGACCTTGACCGACAACCCGGAACTTGCCGGATGGGCCACTCGATTTGAAAACGTTACAATCGTAAAAAATCTGCATAAAAATAGCTGAAACGTTTGGAAATTAGCAAAAAAAGTTGTAATTTTGCAAATGTTTTGTGGCACATCCTTTAAAGTCGCTGAAAAAGATGCATTTAGTGACGATATGAGCACTGAGATGTAGCTCGGAACACAACCGAACTAATAATAAAAGAACTAAGAATAGCCATGTCAAAAGTTTGTCAGATCACAGGCAAAAAGGCGCAGGTGGGCAACAATGTATCGCACTCCAAGCGTCGCACAAAACGCAAGTTCGAGGTAAACTTGCACACTAAGAAGTTCTACTGGGTAGAGCAGGACATGTGGATCCAGCTTCGCCTCTCTGCACGCGCATTGCGTACAATCAACAAAATCGGATTGAACGCTGCTCTCAAGAAAGCAGAGGCTGAAGGCAATCTCGATTTCAAAGACATCACAATTCTTTCCCTCTAATCACACCGCAGAACAATGGCAAAGAAAGCTAAAGGTAATCGCGTTCAGGTTATTCTTGAATGCACCGAACATAAGGCAAGCGGAATGCCCGGTATGTCTCGCTACATCACTACCAAAAACCGCAAAAATACTCCGGGACGTCTGGAATTGAAGAAATACAATCCCATCCTGAAGAAAGTAACAGTACACAAAGAAATCAAATAAGCACTGACTCATGGCAAAGAAAACCGTGGCCTCTATCCAGAAGGGTGAAGGCCGTACATATAGCAAGATCATCGTGATGGAGAAGTCTCCTAAAACAGGCGCTTATGTATTCAAAGAGGAAATGGTGCCTAACGATGCAGTAAAAG
>CAJTYC010000008.1:1078-47715 GCA_910584185.1 uncultured Muribaculaceae bacterium | reverse complement strand
GCATCGCGCACTGGGGGGAGGAGGCGCCGCCGACGACAGCAAGAGCCGCGAAGCGGATTTCCTTAAATTCCTTTATTTCCTTGTGAGATAAGAATGTGGAGTTTTTTTGTGTTAAATCAAACGCTCACAGTTTGGCAGTGAAACACTCACAAGTTTGGCAGTGAAACGCTCACAAGTTTGGCAGTGAAACGCTCACAAGTTTGGCAGTGAAATGCTCACAAGTTTGGCAGTGAAATGCTCACAAGTTTGGCAGTGAAATGCTCGCAAGTTTGGTAATTTAAAAATGATTTATTATATTTGCGTTAGTAATCAAATCATTATGAAATTGGTGGCATAGTCAGGCACTACAGGGATAGCAGAGGACTTGAATGTGACACAATTGTTCACTTGCCCAATGGCAGATGGGCGCCCATAGAGATTAAGCTTGGAGGTGAAAAATTGATTGAGGAGGGTGTCCGAAATCTTTTGCGCCTGAAGGAAGATGTGAATGCTAAATATGCTCCATCTTTTATGATGATATTGACAGCTACGGGTTCTGCATACCGGCGTCCGGATGGTATTCTTATTGTGCCAATAAACTGTCTGAAAGCATAGATTTCCGATATGGGAGACAGGGTTGCTACGCGACACATATCCGGCTTCACCGGAACATCCGCTTTGCAGCATCAAAACACGTCGGCGGCGCCTCCTTTTCCCCAGTCCGCGATGCAACGTGGCGAACGTTTATGCAGTTTAACACCGGTCAAACTAAGTTGCATCGCGCACTGGGGGGAGGAGGCGCCGCCGACGACAGCAAGAGCCGCGAAGCGCATTTCCTTAAATTCCTTTATTTCCTCGTGAGATATAAATTTATTTCCTCGTGAGATATAAGAGGAATTAATTTTTAGGACTCTGGCTCTAAGCATAAAGCGAAAATGCAGCCTTATAAATTGCGAGTGTATTTGCACATACGCAATTTATAAGGCCGCATTTGGATGTTAAAACCTTTGATGGAGTTTCTATTCCAACACCTTCTCAAAGGAGTCTGTTACTTCTTAAGCAGGGTCTTGACGGCTGTCTCGAGCTGACGGTCGTAGCCGCGTATCTCCTCTTCGGGCGCGTTGTAGACCTCCACGTCGGGGTTTAGCTGGCAGTTCTCCAGAGCTTTACCCTCGGTGCTGGCGTTGGTCACCTGCGGTATGCCGAACACCAAGTCGGGGTCTATCTGGGTCTCCCACCATACTGCGGTCATCGTGCCGGGTATCGGAGCTCCAACCACCTTGCCGAGTCCGAGTGTCTGGTATGTGTAAGGTGCCCCGTGGGCATCGCTGTAGTTGCCCTCGTTGACGAGCATTACCGATGGCTTGTACCACTGTGAGAATGGCTCCGAACCTATGTAACGGCCTCGAGGCATGAAGTCTACATAGCGTTTACCGCTCAGAAGCACCGCCAAGTCATTGTGCAACCAGCCGCCACCGTTCCAGCGGGTGTCGACCACCACTGCGTCGCAATTGCGGTACTTGCCGAGCAGACGGTCGTAGACAGCCGTGTAGCTCTCGCCGTCCATGCCCTGCACATGCACGTAGCCTATCTTGCCACCCGAGATGGAGTCTACATAAGCCTCGTTGCGCTCCACCCAACGCTTGTAAAGCAAGTCGTTGAGCTTGCCGGTGCTGATGGGCTTGATTGTCACGGTGTCGGTCTTGCCTGACGCATGTTTCACCTCAAGCATAGTGTTGCGTCCGGCCTTGCCCTCGAGCATGGAGTAATATTCCTTGCCGGCCTTGACAGGTGTGCCGTCGATTGCCATGATGATGTCGCCGGCTTTTACTCCGGCTTTCTTTGTGGAGAGAGGACCGCCGGCCACAACTTCAGAAACCTTTAGACCATCACCCTCAAAGGCCGGGTCGAAGAATGCACCGAGTTGCGCTGTCTGGAGGCTCGCCCCGTTGCCGTAGTAGCGTGCTCCGGTGTGTGAAGCGTTAAGCTCGCCGAGCAACTCGCTCAGGAGTGTCGCAAAGTCCTGGCCGTTGTTGATATAAGGGAGGAACTCGCGGTAGTGCTTGCCGTAGTAGTCCCAATCCACTCCGTGAAGGTTGACATCATAAAATTTGTCAGACACCTGACGCAGGCAGTGGTCGTAGATATACTCACGCTCTGCGGCATTGCTGCGTCCGTAAGGTGCATCAAACTCGATGTCTTCGGTGTCACCATCAGCGAGTTTCACCTTCTTCATGCCCGAACCGGAGATAACGAACAGGTTCTCACCTTTGGCGTCAGCCACAAGGCCACCGGATACCCCCTTCACCAGGAGTTTTGTCTCATTGTCTCGCAAGTCGCGTGCATACAGGTTGGCGCCACCCTCGGTGGCACGTGTGGTATAATAGAGCTTGTCGCCCTTGGGTGAGAGGAAATAGTCGCCAATCAGGCCACTTTGGGGGGTGAGGCGTGCCATGCGGTGACGTCGTTGCGCAAAGTCGAGTTCGACTTTCTTCGTGTCATCCTTGCCGGCTTTGTCTCCCTTTTTCTTCTTATCTTTCTTCTTGTCAGATTTTTCTTCCTCTTTCTCTTTTTTCTCTTTCTCAGCCTCTTCGCGAAGCTCTGCCTCCTCTTCAGTAGCGTTGAACTCATCCCAGGCCTCGCTGTCGAGTGCCATCATGATGATATCTGACTGGTTGCCCCATGAGGCCTGGCTCTTCATGCCGAAGCGGCCCGACTCGTAGGTCACGGCGCGACCGTTCATAGCCCATTTGGCGTTGCCGTCGCTATAACCGCTCTCGGTCAGGTCTATCACCTGAGTGCCGTCTGCCTTTACAGCGGCTATGTCGGCGTTGTTCCAGCCACCTACTCCAATGTAGCCGATGAGCAGCCATTCGCTGTCGGGACTCCACGCGAAAGGCACGTCGCCATCTACATACGAATAGTTGAATTTCGGGTCGAGTACGGTCTTAGCCTGCTTGGTCTTGAGGTCAAGCACGCGCAGGGCGGTGCGGTCTTCCAAGAATGCCACTTTCTTACCGTCGGGACTGAAGGCGGGCTGCTGGGCCACACCTTCACCCTTGTAGAGCGGTTTCTCCACAATTTCGGTAGCATATGCGAAACGCTTCTCCGCCGGGTTCTTGATTTCGGCGGTGAAGAGTTGCCATTGGCCATCGCGGTCGGAGTCGTAGACGAGCATACGGCCATCGGGCGAGAATGAAAGCTCACGTTCCTGAGCCGGCGTGTCGGTGATGCGCTTTGTGGTCTTGTATTTGGTGTCGGTCACATACACGTCACCGCGCAATATGAAGGCTACCTCCTTGCCGTCGGGCGAGACTGCCATGTTGGTGGCTCCCGCGCTCACGAATTTCTTCACGGCATCTTTGGCATACTGGTCTGCCTTGATGTTGACAGTTAGCTTCTTAGGTTGTGAGCCGTCGCGCATGGTGTATATGTCACCATCCCAGCTGAATGCCATGAGCCCGTCGTTGGCAGCGGAGAGCGAACGCACCGGATGCTTCTCGAACTTGGTGAGCTGGCGTGTCTTGCCCAAACCGTCGGCTGCATACACGTTGAGCGTGCCATCTTGCTCGCTTACGTAGTAGTAACCCTTACCATCGGGAGCCCATGCCGGTGTGAGATCATGACCATTGAACGAGGTCAGCTTGCTGTATTTGCCATCCTGAAGCATCCATATGTCGGAAGTGCCTGATGAGCGCTCATGTTTGCGCAAGGGGTCTTCGAGACCTTTCTTGTCTTGGTAAAGTATTCGTCCGTCAGCATTTACTGCCACAGCACCCATCGGCACCGGAGAGTAAAGTGTGGGGCGGGCACCGGGTAGGGTACTGTCCACCACATAGGTGCGAGTGAGGCGCGAGGGGTGGCGCGATGTGAGGTCGGAGGTCAGTTCGGAGGTCTGGTAGATGACCCTGCTTGCGTCAATAAACGCCAAGGGTGACTCCGAGCCTGACGAAGTTGTGATACGCACAGCCTGGCCTCCCGTGGCCGGTATGCTGTAGAGGTCCATGCTCCCTTCTCGGTCGGAAGAGAAGACTATCACCTTGGAGTCGGGACTCCATATGGGTGCGGTATTGAAAGAGCCGCCCGATGTGAGGCGTGAAGCGTTGCCTCCTTGTGTCGGCACAGTGAATATGTCGCCCTTGTAAGTGAAGGCGATAGTGGTGCCGTCGGGCGAGATGGCGGTGTTACGCAGCCAACGGGGAGTCTCTGCCTGGGCAGCAGCCCCCAATGCAATAGCGGCAAGCGCACCGCATAGGATAAGTTTTCTCATGTCAAATAGTTTTATGAGATGGTCTGAAAGTTTATTCGGATTCTTTGGGTAGGCGTTCAAGCATTTCGGTGCATGTCAGACCCGTCAGGGGGTGGCGCCACATCGGTGCCAATTCGGCAAACGGGGTCAGGAAGAAGTCCCTTTCTGCCAAGTGAGGATGTGGCACTTTCAGCTCCTCCGTGTCGATTACTTCATTGTCGACTGCCATTATGTCGATATCGAGCGTGCGGTCACGGTAGTTGCCATGCTTGTCGCGGTGAGATGCCGTGTTGTAACGCGCTTCGATTTCATGTATGTCTGCAAGCACCTCCGCCGGATTCTTGTCGGAGATCACCATTACAGCCATGTTGGCAAATGTATGCGGCGACACGAAGCCCCACGGCTTAGACTCCATAATCTTGGAGGTCTCGAAATATCCGAATTTCTCCTCAAGAGCGCGAAGCCCTCGGCTGAGATTCAGCTTCGGGTTGCCTAAGTTGGAACCGATGTTGAGAAAATAATGCATTTTAAAACGAGAGATTTGACCCTCCGTCGGCAAAGATAATTAAATTATGACAAATAGTGAAATGTAAAAGAAAAAAGAGGGAGGGTTATCACTAATCCTCCCTCCCATAAAGTTTAACTTTAAAAATTATAATCATAAAAAAACTATTTAATAAAATTCAAAATATGCTTTTCATTTGCAGCGCACGGCCCGTACTGACATCCCTTGCGAGCGTTTGTCCTTGCTCACCTTGAAGGTGCGCTTGCCGTTGACTATCATCATGTATTGCCCGTAGAGGTCGGGAAACTCCTCCAAGTTGGCAGAGTTCGTCCCCTTGGTGGCAATCCAAAGACCGCCGTAAGGATTGGCCGACTGCCAGTCGCAGCCTCCTGATGCGTATACACGTGTGCCGCAAGCCGGTAGCCATTGTCCATTCTGCGAAGCGCCATGGTTGTCGCTATCCCAGGTCATGTCGGCATATTTCAGCCATCCGTAAGGGGTGTTCCCTTCAGCATCGCAAGCCGGCACCCTCCAGCCCGGAGGGCAAGGGTCGTACATGCTCTTCTTGTCAGACACTCCGCCCCAGAAGTCATCATTGCTTGCGTCGGTCCAGTCTCCGGTGCGCGGGTCGTTGAGCACTATCTCCTCACCATATTCATCCTTCTCACCAGTGAAGTTATAGGTCATGTAGTAGAATGTCATAGGGTTGGCTATCGACTTATCGAGCGAACCATGTATGTCGGCCATATCCTTGATTTTGGTCAGCACTTTACCCTCCATGTCGTAGAGAGTAGCCTCGCCATCCTTGCCGTCGATATAATTGTATTGCTCATCAAGCATTGTCTCCGCTACCGGTGCCGGAAACGGGTCTTTGCGTCCCCACTGATATATCATGCCATGTGTGGCGAAGCCATCGGTAGGCGTTGCGCTCATGGCGCCCAAGTTACGGTCCATAAATGTCCATGTAGTCCCGGCAGTGTTGGCGGTTGTGGTGTAGGCCGAGATTTCGGGGTCATAGTCGGTTATCCACAAGTGCCAGCTCCAGAGTGTACGGCCTTCCGCATCGAGTGCCGCCACAAGGGCGTTGCCGCTTTTGTCGGCAATCTCAGCCACCGCCAGTTTCTCAGCGGCTGCATATTGAAGCTTATTAACAAGTCCGTTGGCATCCTGCCACACTAAGCTGACGTCGGCCACATCGCCAACACTCTCCTCCGAGTTTCCCTTTACTGCGACGCTGAATGCCACCTTCGATCCGGGCTTCACAATATAACAATTGGCTGTTTCACCCTCCGAGAGCAAAGTTGCATCGGTCAGGTCAGCTTCTTCCTCAAAAGTGAGGCTCTCAATGTCGGTAATCTTGAATCGAACGGCTTTGCCATCCTTCGGAGTCACCACTAAGGTTTGCGCCACCGCGCCAATCGAGAGTGCCGCTGCAAATGCGGCAAATATATATTTCTTCTTCATCAGTGGGTGAATTTTATTGTCTTGTTGTTGATTACGATTATATATACACCTCGGTCGAGCACATTGAGGTCTACTGTGTGGCTATCGCTGATGTGTGATTCCGGAATTGCGGCAACCCCCTGAAGGGTATAGACTGCAAGGCGTACCTCCTTATCTCCGGCTGGAGTGACAGTCATCACCCCATGGTCAAAACTAACCGAGAAATCATCTTCAAAATCTTTTGACACAGATTCCACGGCACTCGAAGCGAAGTCAAACTTTATATCCGTGATATCGTCGATGCTCTTGCGCAGAGTGCCGTCATTATGGAGAAGCACCATATCATTACCCTCAAAGGTGATTTGCTTCACCTGGTCAACAGGCACTGAAGTTGCGCCATCGGCAGCGTTGACCACAATCACCGGCTTGACCGCAGGCTCAGGTGACTCGGCCCGGGCGGTCGATAAAAGGCCGGTGCATAATCCGCAAGCCGAAAGGATAAGTAGACGTTTTCTCATAATAAGTCGGTTTGAAGTAACATAATGTCGCAAATATAGACATTTTAATTTATAATCGCAAATAGCTGATGGAAAATAATGAAGTTGTTTAAACGACTTCATTTAAAAAGAGGGCGCCCTCTCGCAAGGACGCCCTCTCCTAGTTTTTAAATATGAAAAATTACTTTACGATTTCTTTGGTCACTTTGTTGCCGCGCACCACGATGTAGATACCATTTGATGGGTTGGCTACGCGCAGGCCGTCGAGTGTGAAGTAAGCTGCTTCTGCATCCACACCGTCAGCCTCGATTGTCTCGAGGGCCGAAAGATCGAGCAGGTCGGTGGTGAGCACCACATTAGGCAGCTCGCTGTTGGTCATGAGGCATATCATCTTATTGTAGCCTTGGTTGAGCTTGGTCACGCCATCTTCGATGGTGTATTCTTCGCCCTCCACAAGTTCTTCGCCCTCAAAGTCACCGAGGTCCGAATTGTAGGTCGGCATGCCGATAAACCAGCGGTATACTGTCGGGGTCTCAGCCACTTGCTTCTGGCTCGAGAGGTCGATTGTGAGTCCGTCAATCTCAGGCACGATGGTGGCCTGGTTGGCATATGTGTAACGGCTCCAATGGCTTTCGGGGAGAGGAAGGGTGGCGAAGGTGAAGCGGTTACCATCCAAAGCTATGACGCGAAGGTCAGGGAGGTTGGTGGGATCCACTGTGGTCAGAAGGTTCTGGGCCAGACCTACTTGATTGAGCATTTTGTGCTGCTGCAGGTCGTAGCTCTCAAACTTGTTGCCTGTGATGTCGAGGAAGTAAACCTTGTTGTTTTCCTTAAACTTGAGCTCTGTGAGCTGGTTGCGTGCAGCGGCCACTACCTCCACGTCGTCGCATGGTGTAAGGTCGAGCGTGGTCAGCTTGTTGCCCATCAGTGAAATCGAGAAGAGTTCCGGGAACTTGGTTGCGTCAAACTCAGTGAATGCGTTGCCGGAGATATTAAGCTCGCGGATCTTGTCGGTGTCGGGATAAGTGATTGACTCAAGGCCTGCGTCAGCTACTGTTAGAGCAGTGACCTGCTTGAGGTTTGTGCCGTCAAAGGAGTTGAGTTTCACACCGCTTATGGAGAATACGGTCACACCATTCTGCTCATTGTAGCTGAGCACCTTGACATTCTTGCCGGCTTTGGTCTCGGCGGTGAAGATGCGGTATGATGTGCCGAGCACATATTGCACGAGGTCAGTGCCGTCGCCATTCCAGTCGAAATAAATGGAGGTGGCGTCTGTGTCAGCGGCGAGCGTCATCTCCAGAGTGCCTGCATCCGCAGTGCTGAATTCAGCCACAATGTTTTGTGGCATCTCGGCAGCTTCCACATTGGTAGTCATGAGTGCATCCGTTCCGCTGAATGCCGGGAGTGATGCGCAAGTCATGACGCAATAAATCTCTGCACCTACCGTGGGGTCGAGGAAGCGTGTGCGGCCTTCGGTTATGGTATAGTCTGTGCCGGCAGTCAGCTGCGTGCCGTCTGTCTTGAACCATGCGAATTCCACCGGTGATCCGTCGATTGTCACAGCCTGCGAACCGAGGTCTATGCCGGGAGCCTTGGAGGTTATGACTATCTTGGCCTGAGGTGCATACTTGAAGTTGTCCTCGCTCAGACCGTTGCGGGCAGGCAGATTGGCATAGGTGAAACAGTTGCGTGAGAAGTCTGCCTTCTCAATCACGTTGGTTTCGGGTGCTGCATAGGAGGTCAGCTTGTTGTCGGAAGCATTCAGTTCGCGCAGCGATATGAGGTATCCGATTTCAAGCGACTCAAGCATATTGTGGCTCACGTCGAGATATTTGATACGCTCCGCATCCCTGAAGTGCTGGAAGGTCAGCTTGTTGTTGTGCAGGTCGAGATATTCTATGCCGTCCATTCGTGAGATGGTTAGCTCGGTTGTCTCGTTGCCGGCCAAATCAATATATGAAAGTTTTGTCTTAGCGAAGTCGCCTGACACACCGTTGAGGTTAATCTTCGGCAGGTGGTTGCCGTTGAGAATTATCTTTTCGAGACAACGGTTGTAACCGAGGTCGAGGGCGTAAAGCTCGGTGCCGGTGAGGCGCAGGTCGCGCAGTGCCGACATCGGAGTGATATCGCAGGCATACATGGTGACTCCGTCTATACCTACGGCTGTGATTTGCTCTGCCACATCTACAGCAAGCGAGGTCTGGCCATAACCGGCCGCCGTAAGCTTGACGTTGGGTTCGGAAGGCATTGCCGAAGTGGTAATCTGATAAGTCGATGTCTTGCCGTCTCCCTGAGTCACATAGAGAGTCTTGGGCGAATCGGTCGTCGCACCGTCAATGCCGATGCACATGGCGAGCTCAGCTCCCTGTGAAGTGCCGGGCTGGAATGTCATCTTTACGTCCGGCTTACCCATCTCGGCAGCAGTCTTCACTTTGAATTTGTTTGTGGTCTGCGCCACGAGAGTGAAATCTGAGTTGACGAGTTCAAGATACACGCTGTCGGTCAGAGCCTGGTTCACAATCAGCTTGCCGTCGGCAAAGCTGTAAAGAGATTCATCCACAGCTACTGGCTTGAATGGGTTCTCGCGTGTCACTCTCATGAGGCGTCCCACTGTAGTGGTGTTGGGACGGTCGATATATTTGGTGACATCAAGAGGTTTGCCCACCTCAAGTTCTACAGGCACAGCGAAGGGATTCTGCTGATATTCATACTCTATGAAGTCCTGACGGTCGGCCGGGAGGGTCACGAAGTCGAAGTAGTTCTTCTCGAGGTGAAGGTTCACCAGTTTCTGATTTTGGCTGATGTCGAGCGTGTGGAGGCGGTTGTGGCCTACCCAAAGATGGTTGAGCTCGGGGTTCTTGCTCACGTCGAGAGTCTCGATATCATTGCCCATGGCGAAGAGGTAGTAGAGCTTGGGAAGCATTGACACATCAAGGCTCTTGAGCTTCACGTCGGGGTTATAAGTGTCGCTCTGGTGCACTACATAGAGTTCCTGCAAGTTAGTGCACTTTGAGAGGTCAATGTCGGTGATTGCAGTCTCCGAGATATTGAGTATGGCAAGCGACGGGTTGTTGCTGAGGTCAAGTTCTGACACATTGGTGCAGTCGATCGACAGACGCACAAGTCCGGGACAGCCTGAGGGCGTGAGTTTCTTGATGTCGGGCACTGCAAACGCGTCGAACACCGTCAACTTGGGATAAGTGTTGATATCGAACTCCGGGTCAAGGTTGTACACGGAGTTGATTTCGAGCAAGGCAAGCTCGGGGTGGTTCTTGCCTATCACGAGCGGCGACTCTCCATAAGGGTTGTCGGAGAGATAAGCAAACTGAAGCGAGGTGTAGCCGGAGAGGTCGAGTTTCTGGAGATTGTTGTGGTTGAAGTTTACAATCTGGAGGTCTGAAGGGTCGGTGATTTCAATCCATTCCAAGCCGCAACCTTCGGCATCGAGATAGTCAAACACGACACCCTCGTCGGGATATATCTTGATGAGACCCTCTTTCGAAACCTGGCAGGAGATGCTGGTGCCCTTCATGCTCTGCGTTGTCGGGTCAAAAGTCGCATCCTGAATCTTATATTCCACAGGGCCGAAACCGCAGTCCACCTCGATATATTTACCGGGTGTTCCACCGAGCGTGATAGTACACGCGTTGTTGGGACCTGCCACATCATAGATGTTCGTGCGCATCGTGATGGCCGGGTCAGCAGCCTGCATATATGCTGCCGGGAGAATCATGGCCGACAGCAACGCGCTCTTTAACAAGGTGTTCATATATTTGTAATGTATTGGTTTATCACTTTATTATCTTGGCGGCGGCTGTGCCGTTGACGCTGATTATGTATAGGCCTGATGCGAGGTCGGAGGCATCGATAATTGCCTCATCGCCTGCGGCTGATGTGCGTGCCACTGTGTGGCCGGCGGCATCGAGCATCATGACGTTCATCACCGAAGCACCCGGAAGTGCCACCTCGTAGCGGCCGTTGCCGAGGGCGCGGAGCAGCAGGTCATCGCTGTCGGGAGTCGATTCGATTTCCTGCACCGACGAGCGGCGAAGCACCTCCTTGAGACCGGCATAGGCATCAAACTTGCCGGCACCGACCTTAACCTGGTCGGCCTCTTTTGCGGTGAATTCATCCTTGACTGAAGTCTGGGCTATGATGTCGCGTATATCCTCCACATTGAGCGTGGGGTCAGCTTCGAGCCAGAGAGCCATTGCACCGGCCACGAGCGGTGAGGACATCGATGTGCCCGACATCTGCACCCAATAGTGGTCGCGGCCACCAAACGAAGTCTCGCCCTGACGCACACCGGGGTGCATCGGGTTGAAATCATCGTATACGTTGCCGGCGTAAGTGTGGAAGTGGAGGTTTGACGAGGAGACGATAGTGGCACCGGGGGCAAGCACGTGCGGCAGATTGCGGCCATCGTGAAGGGTGCCGAACGATGAGAAGCCGGTCACCTCACCCTCAGGTATTACGCCGTCACCGTAGCCATATATCTGGCTGTCGAGCGAGAGCCAAGCCTCCTTGGTGTTGTATGAACCTACGATAATCTGGTTTCTGCCACAGGCCATATCGCTGATGGTGCCGTTGCCGTTAGGCTTTATCCAGCCTTCTTTGTCGAGCGAATCCATTCCCAACACGCCGTCGGCATCGCCATAGGCCTCTATGCGCTGGGGCTTGCCGTCGTCAGCGATATAGCTGACCACAACGCCCAGTGAGTATTCCTCATTCTGGTTGAATGTCCCGGTTATATTGTCTATGGCAGCCAGATCGATTATAGCCATGTAGCGGCCGCTCTCCTCGTCGATTGCCGTGCCTAAGCCTACAAAGCCTTCGAAGTAGTTGGCAAATGCGGGGTCGATTATGTCAGTGCTTGCCTGCACATACATATTGTCTGAGCAATAGTACTGCAACGCATCCGAAGCCTCCACGAGTGTCTTCTGCCAGGCTGCGCGGTTGCGGTTGTTGTTCCAGGCCACGAGCTGCACCTTGAACGGACGCGCATCGTTGCCGTAGATATACATGTGGCCCATGCGCATGTTCTTGAGCACCATTTCCTCGCTCTCTATATCATCCTGAAGGCTGATGTAGAATGATTTGGCCTCAGGGTCAGCGGCGCTGATGGTCTTGTTCCATGCTATCGGCATATCACCTTCGTTGCCGGCGGAGATACAGATTATCGCATTGTCGCCCTTGTATGTCTGGCCGTCTATTTCATATTCGCCATCCATGCAGATGTAGTCGAGATAGCGGTTGAGTGACGTTGAGCCGTCGTGCGGGCCAAGGCTCGAACCGAGCGAGAGGTTGATAACCACGCGGCGATTCATGTAGTTGGCGTAGTTAAGTATGTTCTCTATGTTGTAGACGATATAAGCGTCATAGTCGGAGCCTGCGCCCACGGCGAGGTCGGCTGCGGGTGCCGCACCGTAGAATGGTGTGCGCTCGCAGTTGTCTTCGATGTTATATTCTCCGTTGGCTCCCTTATATGCCATCTTGCCGGTGCCATCGTAAGAGCCTCCCAATATGCCGAGTGTGTGAGTGCCGTGATATGTTGACTTGTCGTCGGTTGTGAAGTCGCGCACGGTCTCTGCGTTATATATCACAGTGGTTGGTTCGCTGCTCGTGCCGATGGTGGCTTCACTGAGCATCGATATGCGACTCGACCCATTGGGATATAGGAAGTTGACATGGTTGGGGTCAATGCCGTTGTCTACCACCCCGGCCACCACGCCGGCGCCGGTGTACTTGCGCGGCAACCCTTCGCCGGTATGTATCTTGTCAATGCCGCTCACGAGGCGTGCACGGTCAAGTTTCATGTTGACGGGCTTCGCGAGGCTGAACGATTTCATGGACGGGTGTGAGGCCACACGCTCCACTTCGGTGCGGGGCATCGTGACAATGGCGAAGCCCGCACGGCATCGCTTCACGCTCACGCCTTCGCCCAGCGCATTCTCATCGAAGTCCCCTTTGAGCTCCACGAGGGCAGATACATATTCTTGGGCTGCCTTGGGTGCTGCACGCCTTACTTTCTCGTTGGTCATCTTACCTGCGATACGCATGGCCGGCGCGTTGCGGTCCTGGCGTGTCATCTCGGCGCGGTCGCGTAGCGAAAGACCTTCCGCTATCGCCCCTAATGTGGTGAGTCCCGCCAAGGCGGTAATCATCAGTTTTCTCATATCAAGTTGCAGATTTGTATACATGACATACGCCGGCACCTGCTGTAGTGTCGGCATATGCCATATGTTGAAAAATTAACGGATTATTGCTTTCTTGCCGTTTATAATGTATATGCCGGCGGGAAGGTTAGTCTGGTTTACGCGCATGCCCTGCAAGTTGTAGACTTCCTTGCTTGCTTCGTCACTCTCAATCTCGATTACAGCGGAGTCATCTTTCTCTATCTTCACTGCGGTGTCGGCATTGATTGTGAGGTTGAACACTCCCTCTTCGGCTGTCACTGACTGTCCGTTGGCCTTGACCGTGTATGACTGGCCTTTAGCCGGGGCAATGCTCACGCTTGTGCCCTGAAGCACTGTCATCCCTTCGAGTGAGTCGAGAGTGGTAATCTTGTCTACTGTTACCTCAGGGGTAAGTTCAGCCTCAACGTCAAATGTCAGTGAGTAGCTTGCCGGACGTTCGCCTACGAAGCATTTCAGCACATCACCGTTCTCGGGAGTGAAGTAGTAATTCATGTAGTCGCTCGTGAAGCTCGGTATTTCTCCGTTTACATATAGGAACACATTGTCGGTCTTGCCGTTGTTGACTGTAAACATAAACTGGCCGTCGACCGCTGTGCCATATTTCACCTCGTTGTAACCCTCGGTGAGCGTCACCTCGCGGCGTGAGTTCACCGCACGCAGAGAGTAGCCATACAGGCCTTGAGTCTGGTCGTTGGCCTTGGCCGGACTGTCGAAGTAGAACACGAATGTGTCATCGCGCCTGATTTCTTCGGCGGTAACTTCGATTACGGAGTTCTCCACTACGGGCACATTATATATGTTGCTGTAGTCCTTGCTGAGGGGAGAGCCGTTCTGGGTCACGGAGGAGATGGTAGCGAGCGATGATGCCACAATCTTGAGCGGGCCTTCGTTTTCCATAAGCTGGATGGTTGTCTCGCCGTCGTTGAGCGCAATGGCGTTCGACTGGTTGTAGCCTGTGTATGCCACGATATATTCGGCCTTGGCCACCTTGATTGTCATCGGCACCTTGGCATAAGCTTCTGCCTCCACGTCAAAGGTGACGTCGTCCATCATGGTGAACGAGTAAGGGCTATAGTATGAGCCGTAGGTCGAGATGGTCTTGCCGTTCATGTCGAACTTGGTAATCTTGTAACCTCTCTGGTTGAATGATACAGCCACAGTGGCACCGAGCTGCACCTCTGCGTTCTGCCAGTTTTCCAGGTCTGCTCCATCCACGGTCACACCTGTGATGAAACCATCCTTGCAACCGTCTGAGAGGTTAAATGTGAGCTGCTTCTTGATGTCGGGATAATTCACCTGCACATCTATCACGTCACTATCGTTGATGTTGTTCAGGTAATAGCTGCCGTAGCTGCCCGGAATCTCTGTCTCTCCCACAGTCACCTTGTAGAAGTTCTTTCCGCTTACCGAACGAAGTGTGAAGGGAGTCTCCTTACCCGGCACATATTTTACCACTGTCTCTGTTTCGGTAGGGGTAAGTGTCTCCTGAGTCCAGTTGCGGGTGAGCGCCACTGCCGAAGGCTCATCCACCTTGAGTGTCACCGAAGCGGTGCGCATAGCCGCGAGATTGGCGGTCTCAATCTTGTAGCTGTAGCCATCGGTGTAAGGAGAAATGGTGAGTGAATGATTTTTCGGATTGTAGATGTACTCCGGGTTCCACGTAGAGGAAGAGGGGGTTTTAGACTTCACATCCGAAATAAGGTAATCTCCGGTGGCTGTGATGTTGATTGCATTGTAGCTGTCATATTCAGCTTCACCGACACCATTGGTGAGCGCAATGGGTGTGCCATTGCTGAGTTTGAGCTCTACAGCCTCGGGATTGTCCACTTCGACTGTCACCTTATATGCCGCCGATGCATCGAAGGCTGTTAAGCAGGCAAGGCCCGCGAGAAAGGTAGCGTAAATTTTCTTCATGCTGTTGTTGTTTATGTTGTTTATGTTGTTTTTTGTTATTTTTTTATGTTGTTTTCATGTAGTATCATCAAGACTTCATTATATAAGCACAAGTGTGATTGACCAAGCGATATGCAGCAAATTTACAAAATAAATTCAAAACAACAAAATTTATATTAAAAAATACTCCACATAATATATTTTAACACAATGTGATAACGCAATAAAACATATTGTAGCAACTTTAGTTAAAATGTGTTAACGACAATCGCACGAAAATCCAAAAGCTGCATCAAATTCTCTGAGTAGCTTTGAGAAGGTCAAAGAGATTTTACCAATAAGTGGGCAAGTTCGTTCATGCGCATTGCCTCGCGGCGGGTTATCGAAGGTGTGGAGTCAGCTTCATCACCAAGTGAGATCAGCAATAGTCTACCCTGCGCACAAAGATCAAAAAGTTCGCCTTGCGGTTTGTATTTTTCTCCAAATGCTGCCTTGGTGAAATAAATGAGCGAGCATCCGTTGGCTATCGCCTTATCGCGCACGGCGCGCTTGGCTTGGCTTATGAAGGGCGACACGAGAACTCCGGTCTGACGTATCACCTCCTCCCATAGACGGAGTAGCGCAGCAAGCCTATCGGGGGTATATTTGGAACTTATACGCACTGCGGCAATTGAGAGGTGGGAGAGGAGAATCGGATTGCCATAAGCCTCGTAGTTTTTGCCACCGATTGTCACATAGTGTCGACTTCGGAAATACTCCGGATGCAGCCGTCGCATCAGGAGTCGGCGAGGGTTGTAGCGCACATATTTTATCATGCGGTCGAGCTGATTGCTGCGCCAGCATATACGGTCGTTGTAGTCTTCTTCAAAGATTGGCTGCATGCTGTTTTGGCGCGTGCAATTTGATTTGAACTCATTTATCAGTTCGCCTACATGGTAATCCACATCTTTCTCTATGAAGATCACGAAATGGATATGGTCCGGCATGATGATATATTGGAGATTCCTGGCATCTCGAAATGAAGATATGTTGCTTCTCAACTGCTCCGTGATAAGGCAACCGAGAGGAAAGTAGCGGACATGGCAAGCCGTTGTGCCGCGTTGAGGGTCCCCGTAGACTTAGGAGAAGTTGGGTATGCCAGGAGCCTTGCTTATGGTGATCATGTATATGCTGCGGCTTCGGTAGTCATGGGTCAGGCAGCGGCGCTTCATTGACTTGGCCATAGTTGGGGATATTAGGAATAGGCAAGGCCTGCGGCCTTTCACAGAACAAAAACTGACGGCTTAAGCTCGCGCACGCTAATCAGCACCCTCTCTCGCTCATCGGCACCCGCTCTAAAGGTTGCTTCAAAGGTTGCTTGCGCTCGCATTGGTGCTTGCGCTCGCATTGGTGCTTCCACTTGCGTTGTTGCTTTAGTTCGCTTTTGTGGCAGCTTTTGTTCTGTGAAAGGCCGTAGGCCTTTTTGTTGGTTATACTTTTGTGAGTTTTGCTTTTGCAAGCCAAGCTTTTACTTCTTGTTGGCGAAGTAGAGGTCGTAGACCTGGTTTTCCTTCTTCAGGATGTGGTCGTCGGTCATCATTATGTCGAGGGCCGTGCGTGAGAGTGATTCCTCCTCAATCTGCTCCGGAATCAGTCGTGCATTGTTGAAAGTGCCGAGCAGGAAGCTGAGGGTCATCCAGTCGCGCTGTTCGAATGCTGTGTCAGCAATCTCGTTGATCATGCCGGTGGTCTCCACCTCGCGCTCCACGGTGAGGCGGAAGGCTGTCACGTCGTCATCGAGCTTTCGGGTCTCGTTGACCGGGATTGCAGGATATTCAAATTGCACGTCACATTCGGAGAGATAATTCATAATCCACTCCTGGTGCATCAGCTCTTCGTCGGCACGTGCCTTGTAGTACTTGCCGAGCTTCTCGAGGCCCTTGCAGCTGTAATATACTGAGAAACTGTTGTAAAGTGCAAAGTTTTTAAGCTCATGCTGGAGCTGGCGCACAAAGAGGTCGCGAAGTTCTGTGGAGAGCGACGTGCTCAGTCGCTGCTCTTTTGTTAAAGTTGATTTCTTGTTTTCCATTTCAGATTATATATTTTAGTACTTATGTTATAACAAAACGCTTATCATAATGGTTCTATTATGCCTCTCGATATAGATTTCGGGTTGTGTTGGAATATGGTTGCCGCTTACACCCGTGGCACTAACTTTGTGCCGAAATAAATTTGAAATATTACGACATGAAACAGCTGCAAAAACTAAACTTCCGTAAAATAGGCACATCCGGCTGGCCATGGATCATAGGGCGTAATCTGCTTATGTTTCTGCTCTTCCTCGCGGTCATAGAACTCTTCGGTTCATGCCGACCCACAAGGAGCATACAGGCTATGGAGCAAGCCGATACATCTTCATCAAGTGTCAGTGACTTGCGAATCACCGAGGCGGTAAGCGATTCACTGCGCACCCGGTTGCACTTAGACTTCGACACGCTTGAGATAACAATTCCGGCGCATCAGACTGACACCCCCGGGCAAATACGCATCAAGGCCATAAAAGGGAGTGTGAGCAAGGAGAGCAAGTCGATAACCCAAAGGGAAAGAAACGCCCACCGGAAAGACACAATGCACACCGAAGCAATGCAGACCCGCATTTCAGAAGAGAAAACCGCCACCAATTCCACCGCGGCCGCACGACACATACTATGGAGCATCCTGCCGCTGCTAATCATAGCCGGCACAGCAATATACTTGTGCCTGCGGTTGTATAACAAGAAATAGCCGGCTATGTTGATGCTTTTCTCTATTTTTGTGATGTTGGTTCTATTTATATGTTAGTCCTGTTTATATATGATTGTCTTATCTGTACACGTAGTCAATCTTTGGGGTGGTGGTTTTGTATTGCGGCATGCATACGCCGGTGGCCGCTCCTATGAAGGTCGGGTCGGAGATCATGTATCGCTTCCCTTTGTAGGTGTAGTTGTCGCCTTCTATGTCGGTGTCGAGGGTTACTGCCACCGATTCGTGGCCGGGATAGAATATCAGGTGATTCTCCACGCCGAGTGCCTTCGACAGCAGGTAGCCATACATCACTGCCCTGTCTTCGCAGTCGCATTTCGGATAATATAGTGTCTCTTCCAAGAAGTAGGGCTTCTCGAAGCCATGCTGCTCTTCGTCGGTGGCATATTCGAATCCGCGCTGTATAAAGCCCAACAGTGTGTTGACTGCCTCGAGCTGCGGTATGCCGCTCAGTTGCGTCTTCACTTGGCGCACCAGGTCTTCGCGCAGCGTGGGCATCAGCGTGGATGAGGCGTAGTCGCCCATCGGCATCTGCGGATACCTGTATAGCAGGGGCATGAGGTTGGCGTTAACCTCTCCTTTGAGCTGCATACCCCCAAAATTCACTTCAAACGGATGGGCCTTGTAGGGGAGGTTGAGTCCGGCGGGGATTGTGAGGTCGAAATGGTTGCCGGCATCCACGCCTCGCGGCAGCTGGCACGTGTTGATATAACCTCCTATGTCGGCCGGTGTGTGCTTGTCGTCGGTAAACACATAGTATCTCTGGCCATCAATCTCCATGAATGCTCGTGCGAAGATCTTTTGCTTTAATGGCAGCATGAGCATCGTCACACCGCTGTCGGTGATTCCCAACCTTGCGTCGTAGCCCATATTGTTGAGCATGAAATGCACGAAGCTCGCACGCGACGATGAGTCAACGTCGGGAAACATGCGGCCGGCATAGCCCATCAGCAAGTCGAACGTGAGATAATCGTTGAGCTTGCACTCGTCGGAGAGCCTCCTTACAGCAGATATGAAGTCGCCGGCGAAGTCGGCACGCGCAAGGTTGCGCCATTGGGCGGCGAAATCGGTCTTGTCGCGACATGCACCCATCAGGCTCACGCCCAGGGCCGGCAATTGCATCTGCATGCCATGGTAGTCGAAGCTGAGTGGTGTGCCGATAGCTGCTGAAGGCGTTGTGGTGCTTGAAGGTGTAGTAGCGTTTGAAGGAGTAGTGCCGCGCTCCGGTGAGGAGGGTGATGTCTTAGAGGGTGATGATGGTTCGGAAGGGGGCGGTACAGGCTCATCCGGCACCGGAAGCACTGCCGGTGTCTCCTTTTGCTTCAGCTCCGGCACATGCTTCGGCTTTGGCTTCGGATTATATTCCTCACCCTTGAATGTGGCCATCTCGGTCCATACGCCATCGAGAAACTTGTCGTAATTATCGAGCACCTTGTCGCGGTAGTCCTTATAATTCCCGAGCATCTTGTCACGAAACTCCTTGAACTTGCCCGGTGTGGAGGGTTGCTGCTTGGTGGTGCGTGCTGCGACGGGTGTCAGCAGACTGCACGCTGCCAATATTATCATGGCTTTTCTCATATCGTAGAGAGTTTTTCAGTTGGTGAGACGACAGGCCGCAAAGCCTGACGTCACTGAGAATCAAGTCAGTCTTTAAGACTAAAACTGACTATTAAAAAATCAGTTGGCGTTGATGCCACCTTTTACGAAGTCGGAGATTTTGTCGGCATGTTTCTGTGCCACCTCGCTCTCCTTGAGAGCTGCCTCGAGGGCTTTCATGCGTGCACGTTGCGCACCGCTTTCATCTACGATATAGAATGTCTGGAGCTCGAAGGTGCCGTTGCCGTTATCGTGAATGATGCTGAAGCTTTTCTTGAGCTCACCCTTGATTTCCTTCTGCACACCGCGCTCGAAAGCCTGATAGAAATGGTCAAACTCACCGTCGGGATCCGAACCGCTGCCGAAAAGGTCAGTGGCGATGCGACCCTGAAGCTCGCTGCCCGCCTCCTTGGCATACTCGATGCAGGCATTGTTCTCGGCTGTTGCCACACCTACATTTTTAGACTTGAAATTGCTGGCAAGACCTACAATCTCATGGGCGTCGTCACCGAGCTTCTCGAGTTTGTCGTAGTGTGAGAGCAGAGCCACGTCGATAGTCTGCGATGTGCCGAATACAGTCCACTTCTCTTTCTTGAACTGTTTCATCTTCTCCTTCTTCTGCTTGTCGCGTGCTTTCTGAAGTTGTTTGGATGTGTTGGCGGCATATGCCACTCCGCCCAGCGATACTAAAACCGCGAGCATGATTGCAAATAGCTTTTTCATATTATTAAGTTTTTAGTTTGAGGTCTATAATGCTTTAATGTCTTTAATGTCTTTAATGTCTTTAATGTCTTTAAGGTCTTTAAGGACTTTAAGGACTTTAGAGTCTGATAGTTATTAGTTATTAATTATTAATTGTAATCGGTGTCATTACTAATCCCATCTTGGGGTCGCGCGAGCGGCTTTTTGAGATCCACTTGCTGAAGTCTTTGAAGCTCAGGCTGCGGGGTGCATTCCCTTCGCTTGCCGAGTCGGTTACTCGTGAGAATTCGTTGGGTGAGAACACCACGTATAGCTGGTTGCGCTCTACCGGGTCTTGCGTCACGAGTTGCATCTCATCAGGTTCACCAAGCTCCTTGTGTGCCGGCGAGAAGAACACATACTCCTTGCCACCCTTCACTTTCACGTCTGCACCGTTAGTGCTGAGATAGGGGAGGAGTGTGTATACATTGCCGTCGGGACAAGCCAGGTATGCCGCTACATAGCCGTCCACGGGTGTCTTGAAGAGCACACGCATCGAGTCTCCGCTCTTGAAGTTGGAGTCGGCGAAACGTGCCTCGTCGCCATTGCGGAGCACCGAGGCTGTGAAATCTACAGCCTCATTGGAGAGGGGACGGGTCTTGCCGCGCACAGTGCATTTCACCACGTAAAGCCCATCGTTGCCGAGCGACACATCATATTGCGGTTCTCCTTCGTCGGCAATCCATTCACCGCGCACTTCGGTGGTGCTGAGTGCCTGGAAGAAACTCTCCTCGCCGCGCACACCGGTCTGCTCCACCGAGGTGGTGTGGTCACTCACCGTGCGCCCATATTCGGCAGCGAGGGCTTCAACGCGAGCCTTCTGAAGCGCACCCTCCTTGCAGTCGTTCATCGAGTGATAATTCTCCGCATAGAAGGTGGCCTCACCGGTGAGCACCTTGTCGGCCCGGGCATCCGCCCACACTCCGGTTATCATCAGTGCAGCCAGCGCGCTGCCGATTGTCAACTTTCTCATTTGCCCTTCAGCTTTTTAGATTTATATTCATCCTGCATCTTGCCCGAGAGCTGCATGGTGGGTGTCTGGCCTTTCTTGTTGATGAGTGCCGATTGGCGGCTCACGTTGCTTATCACATAGTCCGACAACTCCTTGAGCGTTGCGTTGCCCTTGGTCTCCTGGAGCTTCTTAAGCAGATAGTAGGTGAACATGCCATGGTTCTTCTCCTTGTAGGGGAGGGCAGTCTCCTGACCCGATGCTGCCGAGAGGATGAACATGTTACCCTTGGGGGCTGCAGCCTTGGGCTGAATCACCACAGCGCGGGCCTTGTTGAGCATCTCGCCGTCGCGACGCGCACCCGAGAAGCAGGCGTCGAGAAACACCGACACGCTCCTTGCGTTCATGTCGGAGAGAATCTTGTAGAAGCTCTCGAGCGAAAGGCCGGTCTCAGTGGGGAGAAGCGGGTCGCCATCCACCGGGAGCAGGTAGGCATTCTTTGTAGCATCGTCGGGCATACCGTGGCCGGCGTAGTATACGATTACATCTACGGGTTCTCCAAATGAGCTGACCGAACGTTCGAGATGACGGATCTCGCTGCGCATCTTGCCGAGCGAGGCATTGGGTGCGAACGACACATTCTGCTCCGGTATGCCGAGTGTCTTGATGCAATAGTCGGCAAACCGCTTGCCATCATGATAGGCGGCCTCCACCTTGGCAACGTTGTCGTAGTTCTCATTGGCAATGACGAGCACGAGCTTGTTGGTCGACTCTGCCTTGTTTTCCGGTATATCCTTATCCACATCCGAGAGTGCGGTGATAAGCTGGTTTCCGGCTGAGGTGGATGATCCCGACGACTTGTCGGAGCTGTCGGATATACCACCTGCCGCGAGAATCGAGGCGATGTCAACTGTCAGTTCGGGGAGCTGATAGTCCACCAGGCGGTCGTTGCTGTAGTCATACTTCTTGCCTGAAGGTGTGAGCACGGATAGTGACGCTATCTGCACCTTGTCGTCCATCACGCAATACTGCGTGTTCAGAAACTGTACACCCTCCCAGTTGGCCTTGAAAAGTTCTGCTTCGTTATCCTTGTTCGGCACGCGCACGAAGAATGGCCCGAAGTTCGTGTTGACCTTGAATGACTCGCTGCGCACATCATAAGGTTCGAGCTGAATGTCGCTCAGACGTAGTTGTGACGAGTATTCTTTGATATATTTATCCTGCGCCTCACGATTGAGTTGGTCATATTTCGCCCTGACCGACTCTGAGGCTATGCGCTTCTGGTAGTCAGCGAGCGACTCGAATTCCCCTTTGGGCACCCATTCCTTCAAAGCATCGGTCACATATTTTCGACCATACTCCGAATATAGAGGCACATCGGTGGTGCCGACCGTGGAACCACCATAGCGGAAGTGCTTGTGGCCGCTCTCCTCGTATGCCATCATCGGGGGCATGAACATATTGGCCATCGGGTCTTCGCCCATGGCTTTCAGCTTATTGTTGACGCCCTGAAAAAGGTCTTTCTGCTCCATGCAGAGATAAGAGACACCGAGTGCACGCAGATATTTCACGTTGGTCGGGTCGGCAGCGTTGATTTCTTCGAGCTTCTGGGCAGCGGCAGCGAAGTAATTGCGGGCCTTGCGACGCAGCTTGCTCGACTCCTTCTCATCTTTTGCCACTGTCTGGGCCTGATTGAAGAGGTTGACAGCCGCATTGTAATAACAGAGGGCGATATGCTTCGATGTTCCCAACTTGTTAGGGTCGAGCGTGTCGAGCTTCTGGAAAGTGTCGAGCGCACCGAGGAAGTCGAGATTGTCTTCTTGCAGACAACCCTTGATTTCGAGCCATTTGGCATTTTCGGGATGAAGTGTCAGACCTTCGTTCACGAGAGCCTCGATACGCTCCGCACGGCCACCCTCTATACAGGCCTGCAATGCGAGATTGCGCAGCAGCTCATTGTTGGGATATTGTTTCACTCCCTCCGTCAGGGTCTCCACAGCGAGGTCGTACTTGCCTGAGTTGATTGCTGCCTGACCCATGAAGGTATAGACAGTCTCGCGCTGCGATTTCTCACCTGTGGAGAAATATACCTTGAAATAGTCTATGGCGCGGTCATACTCCTTATTGTTGTAGGCATCGGAAGCGGCATTGTAGGCCATGATATGATACACTCCGGCATCATAAGGAATCTTATCATCTTTGAAAGCGGGATGTATGCGCAGGTCGATAAACTTGCGTGCGAACTTGGCGAGTTCGGCACGGTCGTTGAGCGTGGAGTAATAGAACGCGCCGGCCTCGAGGTTCGGGGCGAGGTTGCGCAATATCTCCTTCATGGCGTAGTATCGCTGTGAGTTAGGCTCCACAATCGCGAGCACGTCCATGGCCTGCACGGCAGCATCATATACGAGCGGGTAAAGCGCGGCATCGTCCACCGGTTGCGTTGTCTCGACGGTGCGCACCTTGTCGAAGAGCGCGATTGCCGAGTCATACATGGCGGTGGTGTCGAGCGGAGCCGCAGCCGTCGCCTCGACCGGTGCCGAGGTGACGGGTGACTGCATGGCCTGCTGGGCGTATACACCGCAAAGTGTGGCCGAGGTGAGGAGGAGCAGGGTCTTATAGTGTTGTTTCATTTATGATTGGTAACACTTTATTGTGCTTGGTTAAGTAATGAGTCATTTTAAATTTAAATTTGATTTGTGCTTATTTTTGTCAGATTGGAAATTCGGAAGAAGGCGCATAGCGCGCTATGTAACTGATGAGGAATTTTCAATGTGGCAAAAAGAAGCCAAAGCAAATTCAAATAAAATACTCTTTACTTAAATTTAAATTGACTCATTACTTATTGCAGGTTGGCGTCGACAAAGGTGAACTCCACGGTGATGCGGCGGAACTCGCTACCCTTACCTTCGGCCACGTTTACATTGTAGGTGTAATCGGTATTCATCTTGGAGAGGTTCTTGATGTTCTCGTTCAGATAGTTCTGCACGCCGGCACCGCGTATGAACGCGAGCTGCTCATTGGTAGCCATACCATCCTTCTTGGTCACTGTGATGGTGGTGAGCTGGCCGTTCTGACGCACAGGTTCCTCCTCGAAGTCACCGTATGCACCGTCGTAGGCGAGTGTGCTGCGAATCGGGGTGCCATCGGCCGCTCCCTTGATGTTGACGAGGAGTTTCTTACCCTCGGTGAGATGACGCGACAGCTCTCCCTCAAATGCCTGTTTCACTATGTTGAGCATAGAGGAAGCCGCACCGCTCTCGTTCACATGATACTTGCCGGGGGCGAAGTCTTCCGTGGCGCTGAACTCCGGCTCCACCTCATAAGAGAAACTGACCTTATAGTTCAATATACGCTTGCCGTTGGCATCATAGTCAGGTACGACTTCGGAGTTTACGGTTATGTTGGTATGGTCGGAGATTACCTGGCGCGATTTTGCCTCCTCCATCACCTTGCGGCGGAGTTCCTGGAGCTTCAGCTCCTCCATCTGCTGTTGCTGTATCACCTCGAGGCTCACCACGTTGTCGTCACCTTCCATGTAGTTGAGTGAGGCGCGCTCCAGATTGTCGTAGATATATGTCTTGCCATCGTTCTTGTTGAACACCTCGGCATATATCAGCTCGAAGTTGTCATCGCCCATCACACCATATTTGGAGTTGCGGAATTCCAGTTCATCTGCCTTATGGAATGAACCGAGGTCCGACTCCTCAACAGGGAGGAAGATGGAAGGCATGTTGGAGAAATTCACCTCGAGTACCTTGTTGGCGCGGTCATATTTGCCGAGCGACACAGTCGACATGGCGAGCAGGTCGTTGGCAAGGCCGGAGGCTATTTCTGCCTCGAAGAGGGCGCGTTGATGTTTGCGCGAGTCGTCGTTGACACGCTTGCGGTATTCGTCGATTGTCTCACCGGGCATCATCTTGAGCCACTCGTTCATCATGGCATCCGCCTGCTCCTTCACGAGCTTGCCGTAGTAAGGCGACAGGTTCCACATGCGGCGGGCCTTGAGTGCATGGTCGGTGGTGTAGCAGAGCAGTGTGCGCCCTTCGGCATCCGGTATGAACACGAGGTCGCTGACCTGCCCTGATTCCACAGGTATCTCGAAGTTCTGCTTGCTGTCAAGCAAGTTGACAACCCTTATGGCATCGGGAGCCGTGGCTACGGCCATCCATTTGCCGTCGAAGTTGTAACCCAAGCCTATGCCCGCGCCCAAGTCATCATAGTCTTTCTTGATGATGAAAGAGCGTGTGTCATAAATGCTTGCAAGGCCGTCGTCGGTCAGCACCGCAAACTCTGTGCCGTCGTTGTTAAACTTCATGTCGGTCACATTGGCTTCGAAGTTCCAGGTCTGGCGGGGCTTTTTCTCCTCGAAGTTGTATACGGTCACATTCTTGCCGTCGGTCACTGCGAGATAGTAGCCGTTATTGCTCATCTCCATCACCTTTGGCTCGATTGACAGCTTAAGTGTGTCGATGGGTGTGAGTTTGCGAGCATCAGTGGTCACCACGGTGCGGTTCTTGCCTCCGAGCAGCACACGCCGTGCATCGGGAGAGTATATCGCTGACACGAGCTGCCCATATTTCTTTGGCTTCAGTTTCATCACAATCTTGGCTACATCTTCAGTGGAGTAGAGTATTGATTGTGTGCCCTTCTTGGTGTCATATATCAGCAGATAGCGGTTGTTGGCGGGGCTTACGCCAAGTTCGCGCACCTTCACTCCCTCCTTGGCGAGCATTATGCCCGACATGTTTGACACCTGGTTGCCCGAGGTGCTGTACAGAGTCGTGCCGGACTCATACAGTTTTTCCGGGGTGTTGGCATAAGTAAACTTATAGTCGGTCTTGACTATCGGGGCATCCTCTTTTTTCTGGGTTTTCTTCTTTGCCACAGTGGCCACAGGAACACACAGGGCTGCTGCGAGTATCAGCGCGCCATACTTTGCGAAATGTCTCATGATGTATATGGTATGATTTTTTACAGTTTAGTTATCTGTTTTCACAGTTTGGTTATCCGTTTTCAGAGTTTAGTTATGTATATATGTCCGGACCCGAGCATAGGTTGGTCGGCTGTGCTGCTTATGGCAGAAGCTTTCTCTATCACTTCATCTATGTCGAAATAACCGCGCGTGAGTATGAGCAGGTGTTCCTCCGACGCATTAAGCGGCAGTGAATGTCGGCGCATCAGCGATTGCCCGGGCAGCAATATGTAGCATCCCACGGGTTGGCCTAATTCGGAAATCTGCACATTGCGTGTGTCATTATCTGACTTGCCGAATTTCACCACGTTTACATATAGTGGATATTCGAAGGTGTTGTCGATACAAAATTCGAGGCCTTCCCCTCTTGCGGGCGTGCCGTGGGTGAGGGGAGTGGGTATGGAGTCGTTGAGGTTGCCGTTGAGCATATTGGCCATCGATATGGCGAGCTGTGAGGCATCCACCTGTGTAGTTGCCCCTTCGGGGTCGTAGGTGCCGAGCGCACGGGTCACCAGACATCCCTCTTCATATACGGTGCCGGCTTTCTTGCCCCCGGAGCCGAAGCGTGTGGTGGAGGCTATGCTCGAGAATTTATTATCTGACGAGCGACGGGCATTCATCATGATTTTCATGGCGGTGAACTTGCCGGCCTTGTCGCAGCGATACACCTTGTTGTCGGCGGTGTTGAGTATCTCCACGGCTGCCCCTTGGGCAAGCACGAGATTGTCAACACCTCCCAGTTCGGTGCCCTTGGCAAGAGGCTGCGTTTTGCCGGCTCTCTGCAGGGTGACCGAACCGCTCACCGAGTGCACCACATATTTGGCCATACCCGTAGCGGCTGCGGTCATTATCAGTAAAAGTAGTAGTAGTTTTTTCATATGCTGGTGTCAAGTAAGTTATTTGTTGTTGGTTTTTTAAGTTTTCAAGTTGTTTGTTTGCAGGTTGTTACTGTTATGTCTTCGCTATTCTTTTGTTTTTTTACAGTTTTTACCCCTTTTAGCCACAGGTAGTACACTCCGTTCCATATGTCGACTGCGAATAGGGCGAACGCCAGCATGAGAAACGAGCGCGAGAAGTCAATCACCACGTTGCGTTCGATAAAGAACCAGTAGCCGGCATACAGCACCAGGTATAGCACGGTGACTTGCATAAGGCGCAGCAGCAGGCCGCGCACGCCGGTCTTGATGCTGAGGCTCGTGAATATGAATATGAATGTGATGAGAAAAGCGACAAGCTCCGGAATCCATGCCGGCGACTGTTCGAGATATTGGCCGTTGAGCACGGTATTTAGCGCGTATGCCTGTATCAGGGTGCCTGAAGTGTGGGAGTCGAGAGGTGTGCGGTGCAGGTCGCCGGGGTCGTTGAGCGCCCCTAAGAGCACCACTTTGCCTGTGAGCTCCTCGCCTCGGTCGTATAGTTCGCCGGGCATCAATGTTTTGAATTCTACCGAAGGGTAATATATGGCTTCTGTCTCTTTGCCGCGCTGACGTAGATGTTCGACGCTCTTTGGGTCAGCTTTCATGGCGAGGGCTGTGGCAAACGAGGGTGTCTCTGTGCCGTCGGCCATCTCAAACCATGGCTTGAAGTTGCGCATCGTGCCGCCGTGGCCCAAGGTCGGGAAGTTGGCCGCCGCAAATGTCACTCCGTCGCCGAGCGAGTCGGCAAACCAGCTCCTGTATTTCACGTCGAAGCGCGAGGCGGCATCTGCCTGCTTGGAGGACTCAAGCATTTCGGCGCATACTATGTTGTCGGCATTGGAGAAGCTCTGCACTAAAGGTTCGTCGCCTTCGCGTTGTTCCACAAAGGATACGTCGACACCTATCGCTTTGGGTTCGCAGAGTTTGGTGAGTTCTATCGTTTCGGCAATCTGGTCGCGCGAGCAGTTGTTCACGTCCACAATCACAATGTTGGGACTCAGCGTGTGCACGGCGCGACCGTCCGCCACAAGCTGATACATGTCGGTGATTGAGAAATCAGTCGACGACATCGATGACACGGCACCCAACGAGAACGATAGGGGCTGCGTCATGATCATCGACAGGCAATATGTTACCCCTCCTACTATCAGGGTTTTAGCAATGCGTCCTAAGCCCTCGCTGTGGGCGAGAGCGCGAAGTTTCGCTATGTTAAAACCAAGATTCATGGTGGTTGAGGTTAGTCGTGATTAGTCCGGATAGTATAATATGTTGTTGATACTTAGAAATTGCAATTGCGCCAATTGGACACAATAACGCACAAAAGTACCAAAATTTTAGTAATAATGCAAATATGAGGTGAAAATCAACTGAAATGGGACTATAAAGTAAGTTTTAACGCCAAAAAAGACTCGGTTTAAAAAAAGTCTGACTCAAAAAATCTATACAAAAAAACTCGACTGATGCCCGGAATATATATTGTTAAACTTGAAGGGATATGCATCAAAACAATGGTGTCATAATATTTTATGGCATAAGCGTAAACATTTCCAAAGCTCCCTGATTAAGGTGTAGAATTACGCCCCATAAAAAAATAGCCCATAGGACTCGCAGAATCGAGTCCTATGGGCTATTTTTATGAGATGGGCTTTATAAATGCCACTTTGCAAAAGTATTGTAAAATATTTTTTCATTTGTTTGCCCTTTTAGTTTATTTTAGATATATTTGTTGCGAATTGTCCATTTGCAATTTTTGTGTGATTTTTAATTTTTTTAGAACAACATAATACTAATTTTATGCAGAAACTATTACATCTCACTTTGGTCTTACTGCTTTCGATGACTGCCGTCGCAATGAGGGCAGAGGTCGTTGCAGACTTTGTAGAGACCTTCGACACTGCCGACCCATCGGCTTCGGGTTACCACCCACTTGGTTGGGACCGCCACTTTTATTCCAACTATTATGCCGCCACTTATTCATCAATTGATTTGGGCGACGGCAACAAGGCCATAGAAGTGGAGCAGAAATATCCGGGGAGCAGCGGCTATGACGATTACCTGATTACTCCGGAAGTCTCCGGGAAAGTTACTCTGCAACTCAAATTGTCGGGTAGCGGAGGCAGCATGAAGTTCTACAAAATCATGGAGACCGCAAATGGGAGTTTCTCGAAAGGAGATGAGCTACTCCCTGACATTGCCCCTGCACTATCGACCGATGAATTTCAGGAATACGGATTCAGCGACCTCCAGCCCGGCACGCGCCTCGGACTTCGCGGCCACGACGTGATATTCGACGACTTCAGTGCAGCCATAGCAAACGTGAACTATAAACGTTCACTCGATTTTTACAGAGTCACACTTGCCGAGTCAGAACCCGTCTTTATCAACACCGGTTCCTCCTACTCACCCAATTACTCCATCACGCTCAGCGAAGGTAACCGTCTATCACTGACGTTCGACATAACAATCGACAACGACGGTGAGGTTTCATTCGCGCCCGGCGACGAGGGGTATGAAATCTCGCTGAAAGTGGGGAGTACCAGCTATGGGACACAACCTATTGACATGGACCTCGCGCCCGGTGAACGCAAATCGCAGAGCATCACATTCTCTTTCGATGCATCCGCTCTCAGCGGCAAGGTTACATTCAACCTAACGGAGGAAATCAGCGGCAGCTCCGAATGGCAATATATAACCATAGTGCCCTACAAACCTGAGTTCAAACTGCAGAACGCGGAATCAACGAGCAGCTACAGCACCATCTACAACGGCTCCACACTCGATTTCGGTTCATCGCAGACAGCCACCGATGATAAAGTATGGATATACAATACGGGCACCGCTCCCCTCAGCTTCGATATGGAACTGGAGGGAGAAGGCTTCACAGCCTCAACCGACGGAGTCACCACAGTGGCAGCCGGTGAGCATATCGCCTGTACTCTCAGCACTGTCGCCGACGGCAATTTCGGTCCCCGCACGGCACAATTGAAATTCAACATCACCGACCTCGGGGAGTTCTCCGTAACGCTGAAGGCCAATATGATTGATCCGGACAGATGGTTTGAGAACTTCGTCTCCAAGGAGCTGCCCGCCAATATGATTGCAGAAGGCAATGTGTGGCAGTTCACATCAGGCATGGCTGTGGTCAGCACGAATTACGACGGGCTGAAACTCATCACGCCAAAGCTTGAGGTTACCCCGGAAGAAAGCCTTAGCATCAAGATTGCCAAAAACGGCTCATCCTATTATCAAACTCCATCGTTTAAGGCATATCTCTCCACCGACCGCAAGGAGTGGACCGAGATACAAGGAGACTTCCCGACATCAAACCTTGATTCAGACTTTAAGGAATTTACCATCGCAGGTATACCGACGGGTCAATATTACATAGGATTTGATTGCTCCAACGTTCGCATCTCCGAATTCTATGGCTACCGGCTTGTCGAGGTAAAACATGACGTGATTGTAACAAATGAATCACTTCCCATCTCAGGCGAAGTCAATTCGCTTTACAAAGCATCATTGACAGTCCGCAATGTGGGTCCGACACTTGAAGAGGGCACATACAAAGCTGTTTTGACAGTCAATGGGGAGGCTGTGTCCGAATCGTTACCACAGACGTTGTCTTCAGGCGCAACCTCCACTTGCGAACTGGCATTCACACCTCATGAAGCACTCACCGACGCAACGGCCAATATCCGGCTCATCACCACCGGTGATGAAGAACCTGAAGTAATAGCCACATCGTCAGTCATCCCGGTGAAAATTGCTGAAGAGATGATGAGGGGAGAAGTGACAGTCGGTGCAATGTCGAGTGCCACCACCGACAAGACCCCCGTCAAGGCTTCACACAAATATACATATTCCGACATAATATATTATGCCGACCAGATTCCATTGGAAAGCGGTGCTAAAATCAACAAGATAGCATTCAAAGGCAAAAACTCCACCGCCGGTGCGAATGGACGTATCAGAGTATGGATAGAAAACACTGAAACATCCTCAATCCCCACCAGCCAGGCAATATGGTCTGACCTCAATGATGCCGAGGCAACCAAAGATTTCACCTGGGAGTTCCCGGTGACCGATGGAGAAGAGATTTTAGCTATTGACTTATCGGATGCTCCGTTTGTATATGAGGGAGCCAACCTGCGCCTCCGGTTCAAGAATGAAATTGAGAAGACAGGCACGATAAACTACTGCACCGACACAAAAGCCGGCACAGCAGTATACGATTATGACAATTCAGCTTCGTACATACCCAAATCATATAACGCGCAGGCTCCCGTCGCCTTCATCTCTGTGGCCGTCAATCCGATTGTGGCGAGCGGCAATGTCACCGACTCCGCATCCGGCGACCCGATCACAGGAGCTGCCGTGACCATAAGCAGCGGAGATGTGGAATATTATGGCAAGACTAATGCAGAAGGGCACTATGAAGTGGAGCTAAAGAAAGACGTTGGTGGCTATTATGTGAACGTCATGTCTGCCGGATATTTCCCCTACCATGCACCGTTGGGAGAAGTGGTAGATAACGCCGTCAGCCACGATGTAGTGCTCACTGCCGCTCGCGACCTCTACCTCAAGTCGCAACAAATCCCGACGAGCATGACCGTCAATGAAGAATACACTCTCCAAGCACTTGTGCAGAATGTCAACAAAGAGGCATTTGCAGAGTCTTCCTATCATGTCACGCTTCTTGTTGATAACGAAGCGATCGAATCAGCCGTGGGCGAGGCGCTTGCCGCCAACACAGACATGCTCGACAATCCGGAAAGTGAGCATCCATTCACATTCATCTACACTCCCCACACCCCAGGTTTGCATCAGATTGGATTCATCGTGGATATTGACGGCAACAAGTCATATAAGGGCACGACGGTTGAGGTGAACGTGGAGGAAGAAAAGGCCAAAGGGGAAGTGCGTGTCGGAGAACCCTCGGGATATTCCAATTCTGCCCCAGTGTCGCTCTTCTATTCATACAGCACCTCATCCACACTATATCCGGCAAGCAAAATAGATGTTCCGGCAGATGCGGAGATTGAGGAGATTTCATATCATGGATACTACACTTCCCTGTCGAGTTCGGACGCGGAGATTGAAGTCTGGATGGCAAATACCGAAGACGGAGAGACCGCAGAGCCCGTGTTCGATACAACCGGCATGGTGAAAGTTGCCACCAAGACACTTCACTTTGACAGGACCGGCACAGAGGCATATCCGGTGGAGATGATGTCTTTCACACTCGATGAACCATTCATCTACACAGGCGCGAACCTCAGAATAGTGCTTCGCACCGAAAGCAACGGCTACAACGCCAATTTCGAGGTCGATGACTCAGGCATCACCTGGTTTAAAAAAGGCAACGCCAGCTTCGAAACGCTCGAAGCGGCAGCCCCGCAATCGGAGGATATGAGCGTTGTCAGATTCAGATACAACAACTCACGCACCTTCCGCGGCACTGTCATCAGCGAGGAGACTTCCGAACCGGTGGCAGGAGCCTCCGTCAGACTCACATCGGGCAATGTGCGATACAGTGGCGAGACCGATGACTTCGGTCAATTTGAAATCCCGGTCATAAAGCATGGCAAGAGCTACAATATGGATGTTACTGCCGATGGCTTCCTCCCGCTCTCATTAGAGTCTATAGACCTAACGGAAGAAAGAATCCATAAGCTCAAGGTGGATCCTGAATCCGGCGTGCAGACTTTAACGACAGAGGGATGGATCAATGACGACGACGCATACAACCTGAGAGGTATCAAAGCGGGAGACGCAGATAAAGGCGTAGTTATAAAGAAAGGTCGCAAGTTGATCAATAACACAAAATAACAATATTTTTATGAGCAAACGGATTTTAAGAGCGGCGTTGCTCGCCCTGTCAGCGACATTTGTCGGGACAACGGCATATGCCGAATATATTCCAAAGATAATCACGGGTGTCGTGAAAATGGACTCCTGGCAGACCCAAGCCGACCAGAAGGAAGGGATATACCAACTCGAGGCAGTGCCGGGAGGAAAGCTCACACAGCTCAATGAGGGGAGAGATGTCTTTATGGCCCCGTTGGGAGGTGCTGTATATGAAGATGGCAAGATGAAGGGAATACACTTCCGCACATTTGCCGATGCTATGGGTGTGTCATACGCCATTTATAGCGTGGAATATGACATGTCTACATGGGAACGCACCAAATACAAGTCGCTCGGCGACCTGTATGGCAACCTCATATCGAGTTGCGGTGTGACCAAAGATCCCGAAAGTGGGCTTAACTATGGCATATTCTTCAATTTCAACATGAACTATGAGGTGATAGACCGTAAGCTCTGCACCATCGACTACACTTCCGACATACCGAAGAAGCAGCAGATATGCGTCATGACCGAGCCATTTTCGGCCATAGTAGCCAGCCCGAACGGTCGCCTCTACGGTGTGAGCCGTGAAGGTTATTTCTATACCATCAACAAGAGTAACGGCAAGCTCACATTGCTCGGGGACTTATATATCAACGATATTTCGGCCAATCCCAGTTCGATGACCTTCGACCCACGCACCCAGAAGCTCTATTGGTGCTATGTGGCCAACAACGGCAAGAGCTATCTGTATGAAATCAATTATGCAGTGGGTTCAGTGGAGGCGACCAAGATTATGCAGCTTCCGGAAAATGCAGTGCTCGTCAACATGTATATCGCCACCCCCGAAGCAGAGGATGATGCCCCGGCTGCCGTGCGCGACCTTCAGGTTGCGTTTGAAGGGGAGTCGCTCACCGGCCAGGTAAGTTTCCGCATGCCCGACAAGTCGTATGAAGGAAGCGACCTTACAGGTGAACTGTCATACGCCGTATTTGCGAACTCTGAGCAGGTGGCAAGCGGGAAAGCGGCAGCCGGTGCTGAGGTTAATTGCGAAGTTACGGTCAAGGGGGGCGACACCACAATCAAGGTGCAGGCTGCCAACACGAGCGGAGATGGGGCACCGGTGGAGGAATCACTTTACGTCGGACCTGACACCCCGTTGGCTGTAACAGATGCTCATTTCACTTACGACTCTTCCAAGCAGTCTGCCTCCGTCATATGGACTGCCCCTGTCAAGGGTGTACACGACATAACGCTCACGCAGTCCAACCTCAAGTATAAGGTGGTACGTCAGCCTGGCAATGTGGTGGTTGCATCAGCCCACGATGCAACATCATTTACCGAGCCTCTGGTCAATGATGATGCCCTAAAGGCCTTCCATTATGAGGTTTCCGCAGTGAACGGTGCATTGACAGGTGCAAGCGCGACAACCAACAAGGTGGTGATCGGAAACCCGGTCACTCTCCCATATTCCGAATATTTCACCAAGGATTCCGGATTTGACATCTGCACAGTTATTGATGCGAACCATGACGGCACGACCTGGCAACGCTATCACAGCGTGTCGGAATATACGGGCACGTCGAACTATGCACGTATGGATGCCGACAACGAGCATGCCGATGACGATTGGTTGCTTCTGCCACCTATGAACTTGCAGAAAGGTTCCATATATTCACTGAGTTTCGATGCAAAGAAACAGTTTCTCACAGACGGCTGCAACCAGCTGCTTGAGGTGTCGGTGGGCAAAGGGGAAGATCCTGCTTCCTATGTCTCCATCATGGGACGCACCGACATAACCAACGTCAATTTCCAGGAATATACCGCTTCGTTTGAGGTGCCTGAAAACGGCATATACCACATAGGCATCCACGCCATGAGCAACGCAGCCTCCGCAGCGCTCGACATAGACCGGGTGTCGGTTAAGGAGATAGCATCGGGCGATGCTCCCGAAGCCGTGACAGACCTTTCATTCACCCCCGAGCCAACGGGAGAGCTCAGTGCCACTCTCTGCTTCAAGACCCCCGACAAGGCCCGCAACGGCGAGTCACTTGTATCTCTGAAACGGATTGAGGTGTTGACATCGCAAGAGAAAGTGGTGGGCAGCAAGAGCGATGTTGAACCAGGCAAGGATTACACCATCACCCTCACCGGACTTGCAAATGGCTATGAGACATATTCGGTGCGTGCAGTCAATGACAAGGGTAACGGCACACCCACCGAGATGAGTGTCTTTGTGGGACAGGATGTACCTACAGTGCCGCGCAATGCAAAGCTGAGCGACAACGGCAATGAGGTCATCCTGACTTGGGATGCACCGTCAGCGGGAGCTAACGGTCTATATGTCAACCCTGACAAAATGACTTATACGCTCTACACCTACAACGAACGTGGCTACATGACCAGCGTGGCAGAAAACATCATCAGCCCATACAACACCGGAGTGAAGAGCGCGGAAGGAGACCAGGATTTGGTATATTATGCCCTTGCAGCCTCCACCACCGGAGGTGAAGGTGAGCCTGTGGCCACAAATGGTCTTATAGTAGGTGCACCTTATGCGCTCCCTTATGCGCAGTCGTTTGCCGGAGCTGAATGGGGCGATTATTTCGTATGGATGGAAGGTGACTATGCCGACTGGAATATTGGCCTTACGAGGTCGATAAGCTCGGATGACGACGGTGGTTCAGTGGCTTTCATACCCTACCGCTCAGAATTTGGCAACTTCAATCTCGGCAAAATCGCGCTCAACGGCACTGACCACCCCACATTGACGTTTGATTGCTATGTGTATCCCGGCTCGAAGTCAACACTTGCTGTAGCCATTGACAAGCATCCGCAGGGAGTTGCCGAAACTTTGACCACTATAAAGTTTGCCGACGACACCGAAGAATGTTGGCGACCGGTGGCAGTGGATCTGAGCCGCTACGCATCAGAGCCATATGTGCTGGTGAAATTCGCCATGGCAAGTTCCTCGAAAGATGAGCCGGTGGTAATTGACAATATCCGTATCAAAGACAATGCTTCGGGGATACGCAATGTCACCGAAAACACCAATAGTAAAGTCTATGATGTCTATACTATCGACGGTAAAGTAATCCGCATAGGTAGCGCGGACCTCAATGGCCTTGCACCCGGGCTTTACATCGTAAACGGACAAAGACATATTATCAGATAGAGACTCCCTGCCAATATAAGCGACAGCCCGGCTATTAATAGCCGGGCTGTCGCTTATATTGAGTGTAACAATTATCTCCTATTTCAGAGGGTTTTCTTGACTTCGACTTCCTCATAGGCTTCGATGAGGTCGCCCTCGCGGATGTCGTTGTAGCCCTGCACCGACAGACCGCAGTCGTAGCCGGTGAGCACCTCCTTGGCGTCATCCTTGAAGCGCTTCAGCGAACCGAGTTCTCCGGTATATATCACGATGCCGTCGCGAATCACGCGCACCTTCGAAGTGCGTTTGATCTTACCGTCGCGCACGATAGCACCGGCGATTGTACCAACCTTCGAGATTTTGTATGTCTGGAGCACTTCTGCATTACCGATAATCTCTTCCTTGATTTCAGGTGCGAGAAGACCTTCCATAGCATCTTTGACCTCTTCGATGGCCTTGTAAATGACGGAGTAGAGACGTATCTCCACACCCTCTTTCTCGGCTTCCTTGCGGGCAGCTCCAGAAGGACGCACCTGGAAGCCGATTATGATGGCATCGGAAGCGGCAGCCAAAGTGACATCAGACTCGGATATTGCACCCACACCCTTGTGAAGCACATTGACCTGAATCTCGGGAGTAGAGAGCTTCAGCAACGAATCTGAGAGTGCCTCCACCGAACCGTCCACGTCGCCCTTGACCACGAGGTTGAGCTCATGGAAGTCGTTGAGCGCACGGCGGCGGCCAAGTTCCTCGAGTCCGGGACGCTTCTTGGTGCGCATGCTGAGCTCACGCTGCAACTGCTCGCGCTTCGAAGCGATCTCGCGTGCCTCCTGCTCGGTCTCCATCACATTGAAAGCATCGCCTGCCTGCGGAGCACCGTTCAGACCGAGTATCAGCACCGGGGTGGAGGGGCCTGCCTCCTTGACGCGCTGGTTACGCTCGTTAAACATTGCCTTGACTTTACCATAGTTGGTGCCGGCAAGTATAACGTCGCCCACGCGGAGAGTACCGTTCTGCACGAGCACCGTGGCCACGTAGCCGCGACCCTTGTCGAGCGATGACTCGATTACCGAGCCGACAGCTGCACGGTCGGGATTTGCCTTGAGGTCGAGCATCTCGGCTTCGAGAAGCACTTTCTCCATAAGCTCCTCCACACCTATGCCCTTCTTGGCAGAGATATCTTGCGACTGGTATTTGCCACCCCATTCCTCCACGAGGTAGTTCATGGCGCCAAGCTGCTCCTTGATTTTGTCGGGGTTGGCTGCGGGCTTATCGATCTTGTTGATTGCGAACACCATCGGCACGCCGGCTGCCGAGGCGTGGTTGATTGCCTCAATGGTCTGGGGCATCACGTCGTCGTCGGCTGCCACGATGATGATTGCCAAGTCGGTCACCTTGGCTCCACGGGCACGCATGGCGGTGAACGCCTCGTGACCCGGAGTGTCGAGGAACGTGATATGGCGTCCGTTGGAGAGCGTAACGTTGTAGGCACCGATATGCTGTGTGATACCACCCGCCTCACCGGCAATCACATTGGCCTTGCGGATATAGTCGAGAAGTGAGGTCTTACCATGGTCCACATGACCCATCACAGTGACAATCGGCGGACGAGGCTGGAGGTCTTCCTCTTTATCTTCTGGAGTCTCGATGGCCTCTGTCAGGTCTGCGCTCACAAACTCAGTCTCGAAGCCGAACTCCTCGGCCACGATGTTGATGGTCTCAGCATCGAGTCGCTGGTTGATAGATACCATCACGCCGAGGTTCATGCAGGTGGCGATGACCTGGTTGACCTGCACATCCATCAGGTTGGCGAGGTCGTTGGCGGTAACGAACTCCGTAATCTTGAGTATGCGGCTCTCTGCCTCCTCGCGACGGGCGTTCTCCAGCTCGCGGTGGTGCATCTCCTCGCGCTTCTCCTTACGGAATTTCACTGACTTGTTAGTCTTCTTGTTGGTGAGGCGTGCGAGTGTCTCCTTCACCTGCTTCTGCACATCTTCGGTGCTAACCTCCTGACGGTTGTTGCCTCGGCGGTCACGGTCGCGACGGTGGTTGCGGTCGCCGTTGCCTCCGCCACCGTTGTTATTGCCACCGTTGTTGTTGCCACGATGACCGTTGTTGCCACCGCCACCGTTGCCACGGTTACGGTCGTCCTGTTTCTTCTTGCGCTCCTCGGCTCCGGCCTGCTGACCTGCCTTCTCGATGTCGACCTTCTGCTGGCCTATGCGTTTGCGCTTCTTGCGGTCGCCGTTCTCATTGCGGCGCTCGCTCTTGCTCTTTTTCTTGGGGCGTGTGCTCTGGTTGATGGCAGAGAGATCGATTTTGCCGAGCACCTTAAGCTCCGGACCTTGCGTGGGTGCGTAGCGGAACGGCTTGTTCGATTCGTCCGCAGGAGCGGCGGCAGCCTGCGAGGTTGCCTCTTTTGGTGTATTGTTTTTCTGCACTTCAGATGATTGCGGTTGTACTTTCTTTTCGGTTGCCGGTTTGTCGTTGGCCGGCTTCACGTTGGCCTGTTTGTTGGCCTCTTGGTTTTGCTTGGGTGCCTTGTCGGCAATGGGCGCCGCCGGCTTCTGCTCGGGCTTAGGCTGCTCGGGCTTAGGCTGCACCGGCATGACAGACGCTTTCTCCTCGGGCTTCGGCTCGGGCTTGGTTTCTGCTGCCTTGGGCTGGCGGGACTCAGGTTTGGAATTGTCGACAGCTGCACCGGCTGATTTCTGCTTGTTCCCTTTTCCGTTGGAGAGGTCTATCTTGCCCAATATCTTAAGATCTGTGGCCGACTTGGACTTATCTTCGCCGGAGTTGCGGTCTTTCTTCTCCTTCTTCTCTTCACGGCGGTTCTTGATAAATGCCTGGGCATTGGCCTTGGCATCCTTATCCTTGCTGAACTCCCTGGTGAGGAGCTCAACGGCATCGGAGTCGATGCGGGCATTGGGATTGCCCTCATCGACCTCGATGTTGTGCTTGCGCAGGAATTCAACCGCCGTGTTGACTCCAACGTTAAGTGATTTTGCTACTTTGCTTATCTGTGTGCGCATATGCTGTCGTTAATGTTTCGGTTTTGAAAATGTGTCCTCACCGGGCCGAAAGGCCCTCGCCCCTCTCTGCAGTGGCTTAATCCTCAAATTCGGCCTTGAGGATGTTGAACACGTTTTCGATGGTCTCATCCTCGAGGTCGGCCTGGTCGAGCACCTCGCGCGGCGCGTTGAGCACTGCCTTGGCGGTGCCTAAACCGAGGTCTTTGAGAGCCTCGATCACCCAACCTTCTATCTCGTCTCTGAACTCGTCGAGGTAGATGTCTTCCTCACCCTCCTGGATGTCGCGATACACGTCGATGCTGAATCCCGTGAGCTTCTGCGCAAGCAGGATGTTGAGGCCTCCCTTGCCGATGGCGAGGCTCACCTCTTCAGGATGAAGGTATACCTCTGCTTTCTTCTCATCCTCTTTCAGTCGCATCGACGAAATCTTGGCGGGCGAAAGCGCACGCTGTATGTAGAGCTGGGGGTTGGAAGTGTATGAAATCACGTCGATGTTCTCGTTGTGAAGCTCACGCACTATGCCATGTATACGGCTTCCCTTTATACCCACACATGCGCCTACGGGGTCTATGCGCTCGTCGTAGCTCTCCACGGCTATCTTGGCACGCTCGCCCGGCTTGCGGGCCACATCCTTGATGGTAATCAGACCATCGTGAATCTCCGGCACCTCCTGCTCGAAGAGACGACGCAAGAAACGGTCGTCCGTGCGCGACACGATAACCTTCGGATTGTTGACGTTGTCAACCCGCTTCACCACGGCGCGCACCATGTCGCCCTTGTGGAAGAAGTCGCCCGGGATCTGCTCCTCCTTGGGCATGATGAGTTCGTTCTGCTCCTCGTCGATAAGAAGCATCTCGCGCTTCCATATCTGATGCACCTCGCCGGTCACGATCTCGCCCTCAAGCTCCTTGAAGTGTGAGTAGATGGCATCTTTCTGCAGGTCAAGTATCTTCGACTGAAGTGTCTGACGGAGTGTCAGGATGGCTCGGCGACCGAATTTCTCAAAATAGATCTGCTTGGCCACCTCTTCGCCAACCTCGCTCTCCGAGTCAATCTCACGGGCATCGGTGAGCGAGATCTCCATGTTAGGATTGTCCACCTCGCCGTCGGGCACCACCTTGAGGTTCTGGTAAATCTCGCAGTCGCCCTTGTCGGGGTTCATGATCACGTCGAAGTTCTCATCACTGCCAAACTGGTTGGAGAGAACCTTGCGAAACGATTCCTCAAGCACCGATATCATCGTTGTCTTGTCGATGTTCTTGAGTTCCTTGAACTCGGCGAACCTGTCGACCATATTTACTGTCTCTGCTTTCTTTGCCATTATATTGCTGTCTGTTTTTTATTTTCCTTATAATTTGTGCAGCTATGCAGCTGCTCGTTGTGTGTGTGAAGCGCAGCTCAGAACTCGAGTTCGTAACGCACGGACTTCACATCGCCATAGGCGAACCCTATCTCGCGGGTCTGCTCCACGGGGCGCTTCGCACCCTCCGGCTTAACCTTCTCGGTGACCATCAGCTTGAAACCGTCGGCATCGGCATCGGCCAGTATGCCGTGCAGCTTCTTGCCCTCCTTGGTCAGCACCTCCACCTTGTTGCCTATGTTTTTCTCATATTGGGCCTGCACCTTGAAGGGGGTGGTCAACCCCGCCGAACCGACCTCGAGCTCGTAGTCCTCCTCGTCGCGCGAGAAGGCTTCCTCTATGGCCCTCGTCAGCTCTATGCAAAAGTCTATGTCGACCCCGCAGCGTGAGTCTATCTCCACCTTTATCTCGTTATCCTTGCTTACGGTCAGGTCCACAAGAAAGTAGTCTGTGCCTTCCAATTGGCCCTCTACGAATTGCTGCAATGCGTTTTTGTCTATCATATTTCTAAAAAATGCGGAGGAGACGACTGTCCCCTCCGGAATTCTTTTGCAAATATAATACTTTTAAGCCCAATATGCCAATGCCGCTTCCTAAAACCGTCGCAAATCGCTTGATATGTCTGATATTTTAACAATATTTATGTTTAATTAACATATCTCGATGTCGAGTTGCTTCAAAAACTCGCCTAATGCGGCGTTGTCGGTCACCACCTTGCGCAGGAATTCCTGGGGGGGCAGGAATTTGGCAATTTTCTTGTCGGGGTTGATTTCGGCTTTCAGCGTGAGGTAGTCGTTGCGCAGGTGCTCGCGCAGAAATTTGAGCAGGTTAGGCATGGCCGACTCGAAGGCCTGCACTTGCGCCGGATGATCCACGAGTACTGAAAACTCCTCGTCGGTGCGTCTGCGCGGAGTGGCCGACGTCATGGCCGATGTGAGTATCTGCAAGTGGGGGTTGACCTTGATAAACTGATGCCAGGCCAGCATGAACTGCTCGTCGGTGAAGCTCTCTCTGAGCCGTTCGAGCGAGCCGGTGGCCTGTGCCGATGTCCCTCCGAGCTGGAATGACCTGGGGCGCCGTCCGCCGGTGGCAGCCGAATGCGCCGGGGCCTGGTCCTGCGCTGCCGGTTGCGGCTGCGGAGCCGGCTGAGGCTGAGCTACCGGTTGCGGCTGAGCTACCGGTTGCGGCTGCGCGGGAGTGGCCGGGGTGTCCGGAAGGGTGGCCCGGTGTGGGTCCGATGGATCCCGCAGGGCCACTTTGCGGTCGGACTTGTCAAAAGGGGAGTCGGGGTTGTTGAGCTGGCTCAGACGTATGAGGGTCAGCTCCACAAGCAGTTGCTTGTTGCTGCTCGTACGGTATTGCAGGTCGCAGTCGTTGAGGAGTTTCATGGCGGCATAATACCACTTGGGCTGGAGCATCCGGGCTTGCTGCACGAGTCGTTCGCCGATGTCGTCTGGTGTCTCGAGCAGTGGGAGTGTGCGGGGGTCGGCGGCCACCATCAGGTCGCGGATATGCTGCGCCAGGCTGTTGATGAAGAAGAGGGAGTCGAAGCCACGGTCGCGTATCTCCTTATAGAGCAGCAGCGCACCTGGAGCGTCGGCCTTGGCGAATGTCTCTACGAGCTTGAAGAAGTAGTCGTAGTCGAGCACGTTGAGGTTGCGCACCACCGCATCGTATGTGATGTTGCCGGCGCAGGAGGCCGCCACTTGGTCGAATATGGAGAGTGCATCGCGCATTGCGCCATCGGCCTTGCGGGCTATCACGCCAAGTGCCTTGCGCTCTGCCGTTATGCCCTCGCTCTGCGCCACATATTCGAGGTGGTCCACTATGTCACCAAGGGTGATGCGCTTGAAGTCGTATATCTGGCAGCGGCTCAGGATAGTGGGGAGCACCTTGTGCTTCTCTGTGGTGGCGAGTATGAAGACGGCATAGCTCGGCGGCTCCTCCAAGGTCTTCAGGAAGGCGTTGAAGGCGGCCTGGGTCAGCATATGCACCTCGTCGATGATGAACACGCGGTATTTGCCCACCTGCGGCGGCACATTCACCTGCTCCGTAATCTGGCGGATGTCCTCCACTCTGTTGTTGGAAGCGGCATCGAGTTCGGAGAGGTTGAAGGAGTTGCCCCTGTCGATTGCCCTGCACGACTCGCACTCGCCGCATGCCTCCCCGTCGGCAGTGGGCGACAGACAGTTGATGGTCTTTGCGAATATGCGTGCACAGGATGTCTTGCCCACTCCGCGCGGACCGCAGAAGAGGTAAGCATGGGCCAGGCGACCGGAGTCGATGGCGCCTTTGAGGGTGGAGGTCAGGTTGCGCTGGCCTACCACGCTGCGAAACGTGGCCGGACGGTACTTGCGGGCACTGACTATGTATTGTTCGCTCATAATCTAACAAGTAAAAGGAGGGCTTGCAAAGTTACAAAAAATTGCCCTCATATCAAATTTCAATTTTCACGCGTGTATGCCCAGGAGTCAATAGTGCGCAGTGCCGATGAGAAATTTACGCCTATCTTGACCACCTTGCGCTTATCCGCTTCCCATGCGATTGCATACCCCTTGTCATCAATCTGTCGCAAGGCATCTTCGGCATTGCCATCTATCTTGAACTCTAACAGGTAAACGCGCCATGGGGTAGTTGCCACCATGTCAACCCTGCCGGCTGCACTTGCCACCTCGCATCGTGTGTTTATGCCTAACATCATGAAGATGATATATATGCAGAGATGAAGGTGCTTTTCTTGGAGTTTTGTATCCACCTCGTGATATGGTATGCTCGACAAAACAGTGCGGAGTGTTTGCATCATTTGGTCCACGTTTCCTTGCTCTATTGAATCGGCAATCATATGCTGCCATTCGCGCAACTCATGCTGCTTGCCGGGTTCCACATATTCCGGTATCAGTAGGTTTACAAGTGCGGTCTGAACCTCGCTGTTGGGTATTTTAAGACGGTAGTAGTTGTTGTTAAGCACTTCGCCGATTGTGAGGTAGCCTGTCTGGAAGAATAGTGACAAGGGGTTTTCTCCGGAGTATGGCGATGATAGCTCTTCGCCTGACACAATGCGGCTTGTTAAGTCGTCAATATCGAACTTGGATTTGCGGAGATATTCCACAAGGATCTTGGAAGTGCCCGACATTACCCAGTAATGTTCGAGTTCGCCACTGTCTAAAGCATTCAGCAGGCTGAACGGATTGTAGACATATTCATCGGCTTTGGTAAACCTGTATCCATCATATTTAGCCCTCAACACTTCCACCGCTTTCCCCGAATCAAGGTCGTTCTTGGCTGCCACGTGCGCTATACCGGCCTTGAAATTGCTTGTCAACTCCGAGTCGGTTATGCCCATCATGGAGGCAAACCTACTGTCCATGCTTATATCCTTAAGATTATTGGCGCCTGAGAATATTGTGGTGTTGCGAAATCGTGACACACCCGTAAGAAATGCAAATTTGATATTCTCATCCTGGCTCTTAAGAACAGAGAAGAATGGGCGCAGCAAGTCGGTGGATTCTTTAAGCTGCCCACAATCATGAATGGTCTCAATCAATCCCTTGTCATATTCATCGATAAGGATTACAACATCTCGCCCGGTGACTCGCTTGAGGAGCGTTATCAGCAGGTCAAGCATGTCGCCCGGTTCGCCGGAGCGTTCCCACAAGGGAAATTTCTCGGGAGTGATGCCATATGAAGAAGCCACCATATCAAGGTTGGCGCACAATGACTTGATGAGCGAGTCTGCATCAGACCCCCTCATCTTCGCAAAATCAATGCGCACCACCGGATATTCAATCCAGTCTGTCTCCGTATTGCTGATTGCCAACCCCTCAAAGAGGTCTTTTTTCCCCTTGAAATAAGCTTCCAGCATCGACAGAAAGAGACTCTTGCCAAATCTTCGCGGACGTGCCATGAAGTAATAGCTGTTGCGCAAGAGCATGGGTATATACATGGTCTTGTCAACATATATGTAACCTTCGCGGCGCAATTTCTCGAACGATTGCACCCCTATGGGGTATCTCGTATCGTCGGGTACACCATAACGACCTGTATTTTGTGCTCCGTTTTCTTGCATGGCAATTCTCTTTTCCTCCTGTTTCTGCAAATATACGTATAATTAGGCATATATGCAAATGCAACGTGTCTCCGGCAGGTGTCTCCGGTTATTTCAGGGCGAAGCCCTTGTGTTGCCATTTGCGGGAGTTCCAGCGGTGTATGAACACCACGGCGCGTATGTTCTCGTCGAGGGCGAACATCCACCACATGCCCAATATGCCGAAGCCGAAGGTTATGCCAAATATATATGCCCCTACGACTGCCACCGACCACATCCACACCAACCCGACGTAGAAGGGGTAGTTCACGTCGCCGGCGGCCTGGAGCGTGTTGACGAAGAGTATGTTGACGGGCCGGCCTATCTCCAGGACAACGTCGATCCAGAGTATCGCCACGCCGAGTGCGATGATCTCGGGGTTGGCCGTCAAGGCCGACATGATATGAGGCCCGGCCAGAGCTATGCTCACCGAGAATATAAGCGTCCATATCAGCGCGATGCGCATCACATACTTGCCCATGATGTAGGCTCCCTCTTTGCGGCCGGCCCCCACAAGGTGGCCTATGCAGATGGCGCCGGCGTGCGATATGGCTATCGAGAAGAGATAGACATACATGATGATGTTGACGCAATAGGTGCGGGCGGCAAGCGCCTCCATGCCGAGGCCGGCTATGACCGCCGCGATGACCAGCTGCGAGCAGTTGTAGCTCATCTGCTCTCCGGCCGAGGGGAGACCTATCTTCATCAGGTTGCGGAACTCAAGGCGTGGCCATTTCCTGAATATGTGGACTGGGAAGCGGCTCACCGTGGTGCGGAATGTGATGACGCACAGAGTCACCATGGCTATCATGCGGCATGCCGATGTGCTTATCGCCGCTCCGCGCACACCGAGGGCCGGAGCGCCGAACTCTCCGAATATCAGCGTGTAGTTGCCAAGTATGTTGAGGCAGTTGACCACCAACACCACAAGCATGGGGTAGATGGCCTTGTCGTTTGAGCGTAGCACAGCCCCAAACGTGAGCTGCAGCGCCTGGAAAAATGCGAATGCGCCCACTATCTCCATATAGCTTACGCCCTCGGTAAGCATTTCGCCGTCGAGCCCCAGACCGGAGAGTATCGGCGTGGCGAACAGGTATAGCGCACCGCTTATGAGCAGTCCGGAGATTAGGTTGACCACTATCGAGACACCCACCACCGTCTCCATGCGGTCGCGCATACACGCGCCCAAGTATTGGCTGCAAAGCACCGACGTGCCGAGGTTGATGACCTCAAACACGATAAAGACGAATGAGATAATCTGGTTGGTGAAGCCCACGGCGGCCACGCTCGCGTCGCTATGGCGCGAGAGCATGAACGTGTCGACAGCCCCTAAGGTCATGATGAGCAAAGTCTCTACCAGGATCGGTAGCGTGAGGCTGACCAGCTCCTTGCGGAGCGCGGATTTAGGACGGCGACCGAAGCGCGGAAGCCGTAAAGGAAGAGCGATTGTCAATGCAGTTTATGAGTTGATGAGTTTATGACTCAAATTTTTCAAGTTGCTTTGCAACTTGAAAAATTTGAAGTTTAAAGTTAGTAAGTTGGAAGTTAGAGTAGATAAAAATTGAAAATTTTTATCTACTTGCGTGGCTTTGCCCTAACCTCTAACTTTCAAACCCCAAACTTTTCGCAAGTTGCAAACTTGCGAAAAGTTAAGTTAGTTACTTTTCAAGCAGGTCGGGGCGGAGGCGACGGGTGCGTTCGAGAGCCTGCTCGTAGCGCCATTCGGCGATCTTCGCCTCATGGCCCGACAGCAAGATGTCGGGCACTTTCCACCCTTTGTAGTCTGCCGGGCGTGAATAGACCGGGGGTGCGAGCAGGTTGTCCTGGAACGAGTCGGAGAGGGCCGACTGCTCGTCGCCGATCACGCCGGGGAGCAGGCGCACCACAGCGTCGGCGATCACCGCCGCCGGGAGCTCGCCGCCGGTCAGCACATAGTCGCCCACCGATATCTCCTTGGTGATAAGGTGCTCGCGAACACGCCAGTCAACACCCTTATAGTGGCCGCAAAGTATTATGACATTCTGCAATAGCGAGAGGGAGTTGGCCATAGGCTGGTCAAACTTCTCGCCGTCGGGCGAGGTGAAAATCACCTCGTCGTAGTCGCGCTCGGACTTGAGCGCGGAGATGCAGGCGTCGATGGGCTGGATCTGCATCACCATGCCGGCCTCGCCGCCAAACGGGTAGTCGTCCACCTTGCGGTGGCGGCTCGTGGTGTAGTCGCGGAGATTATGTACATGCAACTCAGCGAGCCCCTTGTCTTGGGCACGCTTCAAGATGGAGCAGCTCAAGAACGGCTCAATCATCTCAGGCACTACTGTAAGAATATCAATACGCATAAGAAATCGTGAAAATCAAAGTCCGACAGGTCCGACAGGTCAGACAAGTCAGACAAGTCAGACAAGTCAGACAAGTCAGACAAGTCAGACAAGTCAGACAAG
>CAJTYC010000008.1:0-978 GCA_910584185.1 uncultured Muribaculaceae bacterium | reverse complement strand
TCCGACCATTCAGACCGCAAAGTTAACGAATAAACTTCAAAAATAATGTATATCCAGGCCGAGAGGAGTGCATTTTAAGAAAATTTATCAGCAAAATCTTGATATCATGCTTCCTAAGCAGGCAGCGAAGCGAATTTCCTTTGATTCTTTGCTTTCATCGTGCCAAAACTGAGGTGGATTTCTTATTAAACCTGTCCAATGAAACCTGTCCAAGCATTTGTGGTCGATTATTGCTCTTTATGCAGGAGGTGTGGACAATAAAAAACTCCGGGCATCTCCCGACGACCGGAGCTTTTCCCGCCTGTGGGCGGACGATAGAAATTACTAATGTATATAACCCAAAATTTAGACAATTATGTGTTTCTCAGGGCTTGGCATGGTCACACCTTGCCGCGCCCGAAGCATTATGATTCAGGTTTGGTTGAAACATATCTAAGTCATGAAAAAATCGTTTCGTCAGATGCTACCGTGGGTAAGGCGGCGTCGCTCTGTGATGTCGTTGGGGTTAGTGCAAGTGTCGGGATGTCTCGCATCCCGGATGTTGTGACCGGATGCCTCGCATCCGTTATGCTGATTCGGGGATGCCTCGCATCCCTGTCCGTTTCATGACGAGATTAGTCGCTTTTGTAAACATTAAACGCAGTCATGGCTGTGAATATTAGTGTATAAAAGTTAAATTTAGTTGCGCAACAACTCTTCAGATCATTATTTGAGGTTTTCCCTTTCTCGGCATAAAAATTTCCGAGAAAGCCCCAAAACTACCCCAAAAACACCCTGTTTTGAGCCTTTCTCGGCGTAAAAATTTCCAAGAAGTTTTTTTTGCTGAGATTTTATAGAAGTGTACATTCTCAGTGTGTGGCTGTGTAATACATGATGTGGAGTTGTTTATTACATGCGGTCTATATATTGTCTATGTGGACTGGGTGAAGTACTCCCTTGTGTGAGACCGGCTTGAGTGCGATTTATTAGACTCTATTT
>CAJTYC010000007.1 GCA_910584185.1 uncultured Muribaculaceae bacterium | reverse complement strand
GATTTTTTATACTGCCGGTGTAAAAATCTCAGGATTTTTATCTAAATTTGCAGTATGGATACACTCAAACGACAGTCCGCTTCCTTGCTGAAGCATATTTCTACGGAACACGTCCGTAACCTCTATGATACAATATCGTGGAACACGCGCCTGATTGGCATTAAGGGTGCCAGAGGTGTGGGTAAAACCACTATGATGCTACAAAGAATAAAGCTGGCATTCCCGGATACATCAAAGGCTCTATATGTGTCTTTGGATGATATATGGTTTGGTGCCCATTCTTTGCTCGATTTGGCCGAACTTGCAGAACAGAATGGCATAACTCATCTTTTCATAGATGAAGTACACCGGTTGCGGGGGTGGGAGCGTCAGATAAAGAATGTATATGATTTTCATCCCGCACTCAATATTGTGTTCACCGGTTCGTCTCTGCTTGAAATAGATCATTCCATTGCAGACCTTTCACGCAGATGCTTGTTATATTCTCTTCCGGGCCTCTCTTTCAGAGAATATCTGGAATTCGAGGGCTATTCATTTGATGCAATAGAACTGCAGGAGATGCTATATAGGCATGTTGAATTATCATCGCAAATCAGAAGCGAGTGTGGTGACATTATAAAGCATTTCACCAAATATCTGCGTCATGGATTTTACCCATTCTATACTACCGAGACAGAATCTGACTATCTTACAAGGGTTAACAATATGGTGGCAAGTGTCATTGACTATGATATTCCCGCTGTCGAGAATGTAGAGTACGCCACGCTTGTTAAAGCCAAGCAACTTATTAATGTCATAGCCTCACAGTCTCCATCGCCGCTCAATGCAAAGTTAACGGCGGAGATGATGGAGATTACAAAGAATCAACTTGTCAAGATTTTTTTATTGCTTGAACGTTCCCAAATTCTGAGGCTTCTATACTTTAAAGCAGAAAGAAACCCCAAGGCAATGATTAAGCCACAGAAAGTATTGTTTGACAATCCTTCGATTCTATATGCAACCGGATACGCTGATAAAGGCAAGGTTAGAGAATCCTTTTTCGCCTCAATGCTGGCCGTCGGTCATGAACTGGCATATCCAAAAGATGGAGACTTACTTATTGACGGTCGTTATCTTTTTGAAATTGGAGGAGCGCGTAAGGGCTTCAATCAGATAAAGGATATTCCCGATAGCTTTGTGGCAGCGGACGACATAGAGTTCGGTATGGGTAATAAGATTCCATTGTGGTTGTTTGGTTTTTTGTACTAAGACCCCGTCTCATAAAAAATGGCGGTCGCTGGTCCTAACCCAACCTAAGTTGTCCCTTAGACGGTAGAAGTGACGCATCCTCATGGCAAAGGCCCAAACTCCAAGCGGGGTTTGGGCCTTTGTAGTTGCGGTTTACTTCTTGGCGAGGATGAGTGCGGAGTAGGGTGCGAGGGTCATCTTGCCCCCTTCTGTGGCTCCGAGGTCTCCGGCAGGAGAGATTTTGCCGTCGGCCGCCACTATCATCCAGTTGCCCTTGCTTATGTTTACTGTCTGGGGCTTCGATGCTCCGTTGAGCACTACCTTTATTTCCTTCCACTCGTCACCGTTGGCGTTGTTGAGCAGCGAATAGGATATCAGGTTCGGTGTCTTCGCTGAGTCGATTTTGTCGAACTTCAGGTTCTTGGCTATGTCGGCAGCAGTCGTCATGCGGAATGCCGGGTGTGACTTGCGAAGCTGAGTAAGACCTTTGTAGTAGTTGAAGAGGTCGTTATATTTAGCCTTGTTGCTCCAGTCTATGGCGTTGATGGAGTCTGGACTCTTGAAAGAGTTGTGTACGCCCTGCTTGTCGCGGAAAATCTCCTCACCGGCAAACATGAACGGTGTGCCTTGCGAAGTGAACACGATGGTCTGTGCGAGCTTGGCTGCGGCAAGCATGTTCTCCTCCGGCTCGCCGGCCATAGACTTGCGGAGCTTGTCGGTGAGGCAGAGGTCGTCGTGACAGCTCACATAGTTCACTATCATCTCAGGCGATTTGGCGTAAGGGAACTTGGAATTGTTGCCCTTCTTATAGTTGACCTGTGGGTGGTCAGTTGCTGCCACAATACCGATTTTCACAGTCTCTTCGAGTCCGGGCTTGCCGGTGGCGAAGCCACGGTCAGCGGCATCGGTGTAGTGTCCTTTCACCGCATCGCGGAGGTCGTCAGAAAAGACCGCGATATCGGTCATCTTGCTCACATTCTCTTTCAGGGCGCGACGTTCGGGCTGCAAAGGTGAGTCACCGGCAGTCCAACCCTCGCCATATACGAAGATGCTTGGGTTAACCTTCTTCAGCTCGGCTGCCACCTGATTCATGGTCTCGGTGTCGTGTATGGCCATCAGGTCGAAACGGAAACCGTCAACATGATACTCGTCAACCCAATATTTGGTGGAGTTTATTATATAGTCGCGCATCTGCTGCAGGTCGGAGGCTGTCTCGTTGCCACAGCCCGATGCATCGCTGTAACGGCCATCGTCCCAATGACGGTGATAATATCCGGGAGCGGTGAGCTCGAAGTTCGAACCGTCATTCTCTGCAGTATGGTTATACACTATATCCATGATTACACCGATACCGGCATCATGTAGTGCCTTGATCATCTGCTTCATCTCCTTGACGCGCGCAGAGGGGTTGGAGGGGTTGGTGGAGTATGAGCCCTCCGGTGCGTTATAGTTCTGCGGGTCATAGCCCCAGTTATAGGTGTTCTGTTGCAGGTTGGCCTCATCTACGGAGTTGTAGTCGTAAGAGGGGAGTATATGCACATGGGTAATGCCCAACTCCTTGAGGTGGTCTATGCCGGTCTTAAGGCCTTCGGGCGAAGTGGTGCCCGGCTCGGTGAGGGCGATAAACTTTCCCTTGTTGGCGATACCTGAAGAGGGGTGCATCGACATGTCGCGGTGGTGCATCTCATAGACAATCACGTCAGAGAAGTTCTTCACTTTGGGTCCCTTGTCGGCAGCCCAACCCTCCGGATCGGTGGCGTCGAAGTCTATTATGGCGGCCCTCTTGCCGTTAACGCCTACAGCCTTGGCCCATACACCGGGAGTCTCGCTGAGCCACTTGCCGTCGTTGTTGACCTGGAAAGTGTAGAATTTGCCATAAAGCTGTTCGGGCACAGAGGCAGTCCATGTGCCGGTGGCGGCATCAAACTTCATCGGCAATGTCTTGAACGGAGCACCCGTATGGCCGTTGTCGTATAAGTTAACACGGACATCCTTGGCTTTCGGGCTCCATAGACGGAAGTGGGTGCCTGAATTGTTGACTGTTAGCTCGAGGTCATTACCATTGTAGGTTGGCCAGTCGATAAACTGGGCATCATACGTGCTGTTGGTCTGTGCCATGACAGGATACGAACCACAGCAGAGCAGAGCAGCGGTTATGAAGGTTGCGATTTTTGGTTTTAACATTGAATGTAATATGATGTATTTTGAATTTTTCCGGTATTCTCAATATATAACGAAAAAAAGGTCATACAGTGTATGTATAACTCATCACAGCTTCAATTTGTAAGTTTTAGAGCTTCGTGAGAACCCTTGCCACGAGGTCACGCTCCGAGTCGGCAAACTTGACGCGATATGATTGGGCTGAAGGGTTGAAACTGACTATACTGCCTTGTCCGAACACCTTGTGGCTAACCCTTGTGCCCGGAGGCATAGGCGTGTTGTCTCCCTCGCCGAGCTCGCTGTTGAGCAGGTTCACCATATTGCGGGTGCCGTCAAATAGCGACGGGTCGGGGTTACCCTCGATTGTAAGCAGCACTTCGGGAATCTCGGTGATAAAGCGCGACGGATATTTGAGCGCACCGTTGTCGTTCATATATCCTTCGGAATCGGTGAGATATAGCATCGACTCGGCACGTGTCACCGCTACATACATCAGGCGGCGTTCCTCCTCCTCGCCATCCTGACGTCGCTCGCGGATGGACCGGTGGTTTGGAAACATGCCCTCCGTGAGTCCCACCACAAAGACATTGGGAAACTCCAGTCCCTTTGACTGATGTATGGTCATCAGCTTCACCTTGTCGTTGTCGACATCGGCATCAACGTTGGTGTAAAGTGCGATTTCCTGGAGATAGGCCGAAAGTGCGCGGTCGTCGTCATCATCGCGCGAGAGTTCGAACTCACGCATTGAATTGACCAACTCGGCGATATTCTCAAGCCGGTCTTCGCGTTCGTCCATGCGGTACAGGTCACCGAGCTTGCTGTCCACAAGCAGCTTGTCGGTAAGTTCCGACACCGGCATCTGCACCGACAGAGAGCGCAGCGAATCTATAAGCGCAATGAACTCATGGAGCGGCCGCTTGTTGAAGCCCGGAGTCTGCACGGCGTGGCGAAGGGCCTCCATGAGTGGTATGCCGGCGGCATCGGCCATTGAACGTATCGCTGCGAGCGACTTGTTGCCAAACTTGCGGGCCGGGAGGTTCACCACGCGCGTGAAAGCCAGGTCGTCGGCATCTGAAGCGATGAGCCTCAGATAGCAAATCACATCCTTTATCTCCTTGCGTTCAAAAAATTTCACGCCTCCCCACACGCTGTAGGGTATCTTATTTCGGAGCAGACGTTGCTCTACGCCGCGCGACATGAAGGAGCTGCGATACAGCACCGCGAAATCCTTGGCGCTCTCCCCATGCTTTATGCCATTGAGGATTGTCTCGGCCACGAAATCGGCCTCCTCACGTTCCGACTTGTTGTGGTGATACACCACGCGACGCTCATTGAGCTTCATGGTGTAAAGCTCCTTGGGCACACGGTTGCGGTTGTTGGCAATTATATGGTTGGCCACCTCCAATATGTCGGGGGTGGAACGGTAATTCTCATTTAGGATAATATCGGTCTTGGCGCGGAAATCCACAAAAATCTTCGGGTTCGCGCCGCGCCATTCGTATATGGCCTGGTCAGGGTCTCCCACCACGAAGAGATTGCCATGCTTAGAGGCGAGTATATTCAGCAGCTTCCAGTCGTCGGCCGAGCAATCCTGTACCTCGTCAACCATGATATAGTTGAGCTTGTCAGTCCAATATTCATGAGCGTCCGGAAAGTGGTTGAGTATATAGACAGTGAAATATATAAGGTCATCATAATCCAACGCGAAGAGCTTGAGCTGCAGTCGCATGTATCTGACCAGTTCGTCAGGGCATTCGGGCGAGCTTGCGGGCAGCAGATGACGCTGTATATAAGCATCGGGGTTGTAGCCTTTCAAGGCAGCCACCTTGGTGAGGAAACGCTCTGCGGTGAGTTTGCGGCGGTCCACCCCAAACTCCTCCATGGCCTGCTTGGCGAGGGTCTTGGCATCCTCCTCATCTATGATAGTGAAATTTTTAGGATAACCTATGCGGTAAATCTCGCGTCGCAGAAACTTTACGCAGAAACTGTGTATCGTGCAGATGAAATCGTTGACAGAACCGCGGTCCACCATACGTGATATGCGATTCTTCATCTCCTGGGCAGCCTTGTTGGTAAAGGTGAGGCAGAGTATGTTGCCGGCAGATATGCCAAGGTCGTTCACGAGGTAAGCGTAGCGGTGAGCCAGCACACGTGTCTTGCCCGAGCCGGCACCCGCCACCACGCGCACACGTCCTTCAGTGGCCTCGGTGGCTTCGCGCTGGCGCTTATTGAGCGACACGCCTGTCCCATTCTCCTGTATCATTCAACTCAAGTTAACCGGTGTTGTGAATATAAGTCTCGAACCATGCTTGCAGCTGACATCGGCCTTGACTTCCGAGTCAAGAAGCAGCGCGATGAGTCGGTTGATGAAACTTCCCGACATGGCTCCTGATGCAAGTGCATTTGTGTATACGAAGTCCACGTATGCACGTGTGTCTTCGTGCATGGATACATTTTCAGGTGATGTGAATATGAAGCTGATGTAACCGTTGTTGCACAATGCTGACTCAAACATAATGTTGTCCTCGCATTGATTATGCTTCACCATGCCGGCCAGAACAGCGCCTAACGCATGTGTCAAGCATTCCACATCGGTCTCGATCATGTAATCGTCGTCGGGATAAGAGGTGTTGATGCCGGTGTTGTCCTCATTGTTGTCGGGACCGGCATTATTGGCAACGGCCTTTGACACGATGTTGCGCATCAGACTGTCGGCCGACGTGGTGGTGATATGGGCCATGCGGTCTTTTTTGCCCAAGAAGGCGATGAACAGCAGGTCGTTCATGATATTCTGAGTCATCTTGGCGGCTGCATATCCATGTCGCTTTATACTCTTAGCGTTGGCTTGGCACCAATCCTTGAATGAAAATTCAGGCACTTCCATTACCTCAGAGATGTGGTCACCGATATCATAAAATTCCCGGTGTCGAAGCATATCGCGTTCATGTCCGAGACGGCTTTCGATTGTGCCGAGATCGATGGAATTCTTGCGGAAGCGATACCAGTTGAATAGTGTGATGATAAAGGTGATGAGGAGAATCACGAAAGCGAAAATCACAAACACCATGATGCGTCTATGTGCATCCAGCTTCTCGGAGACATTCTCCAGTTCGAGGGCGGCATTGCGCTCTTTGAGCGATTTGATGTCGTACTTCACCTGAAGTTCGCGATAGCGTTCCGAAGCCTTCAATTTGTTGTATTCGTCGAGAATATGGTTGTAATTTTCAAGGGCTTCCACTCTTGTTGCCTCGTCGCCCACGCTTGCAGCCGCATGTATCAGCAGCTCGAGGTAACGGCGTTTACGCGTCACTTCCGAGCTGGAGTCGTTGAGCTTTTTAAGCAGCGGAATAGCCGCCGTGAAGTTGCCGATTGCCATGTTATAGAAAGCATCGGTCGTCGGGTTGTTGGCGAGGTCATCGCGCACATCGGAGTTGTTGGTGCCGAGTAGCAATATCTTGTCGTGCAGTTTTTGTGCCTCGCCCGGAGCAAGGGCCTCAAAGTTTTGCAACATGCGACGATAGCAGACGTAGCGGCTCACGTCGTAGTTGCGGTATTTTCGCCCCATGGCTGCATATTTCTTCTCGAGCCCTTCGATAACTTCGAGGAGCTTCCGGTCGGCCTCCACGGCTTTGTGGTAGTCCTGGGCCATGGTGTATGCGTTTGCCGCTTCTGCAAATATTATGTTGGGGATGGCATATAACGAGAAATCTTCCGACAAGCCTTCGTCTAAAAGCCTGCTTATATAAACTTGCAGAAGTTCTCCCGACACGTTGTTGCGCAGATATTCCACAAGATTGAATGTGCGCAACAGCCGGTCATACTTGTCGTGCTCTGCCGTCACGTCGTATGACCTTATCATCTCCGAAATCTCCTTCTGGCGTTGCTCCTCCGACTCGTAGCGTGACTTGTAAGACACCCGCTTCATGCGCACGAAGAGAAGTGTCTCCTTCTGCTCGTCCGATTCGGGAAGTGCAGCCACGGCTTGCTCCAATATATTGTATACCGAATCCTTTTTTACCGCCGCAGTGAGCTGACGGCTGATCTCGAGCTGCACGTCTGTGCGCCCGGCGCGTGCCGCCACGTCCCATATTTCGGCTGACAATTGCTTGTATTGTTTGCGCGAGGCCAAGTCCAGGATGTCGTAGTAGATCTTGATTGAATCACCGGGTGTCTTTGTCGTGGCAAGTTTCGCTCTCAGGTCGGATATTATGGCTTCGTTGCCGCAATTCTGCGAATATACAGCTATTGCCGACATTAATGAGCATATTGTCAGTAAGATGACATTGAATTTTTTCATATAATCAATAGAAATCAGTTCGAAAAGTCTTCATATGGTGATTATGAGATTCCAGGTTGTTGAAATCTCATGGTCAACCACCTCTCAAAGTTAACAAATTTTTACATAAATTCAAAATTTTCAGTTGAAAATTGTAAAATTTGCGCCAAAAACGATGTTCTTTTGGTAATTATTTGCGATAATGTGCGTTGTATGTTTAGAGTATATAGGCTTTTGTATAAACGACCTTTCGGCTTATGAGAAACTTTTTTACACTTGTTGCAGTTTTTGCTGCGATTATCTGTAGCGCAACAGTGCGGGCGCAAGTTAATGAACCCCAATATAACCCTATCCTGATTCAGGTGGCCGACGAGGCCGCCGTACAGCAGCTCAAGGACCAGGGTGTGGTGATATGGCATCAGCGTGGTGACGTGGTGCTCGCCTTGGTGCCGTTGCGCCAGGCGGAGTCAGTGCGCAAGTCGCGTGGCGTGAGGCATATGGAAAAGGGGCGCTACATAGTGCAGGCCATGGATACGTCGCGCACCATGTTTGGCGCTGACCGCATAGGGCGGGGCGAGGACTTGCCGCGCCCATATGATGGCACAGGCGTTGTGGTGGGACTTTGCGACACCGGTCTCGACCCCAACCATATCGCGTTCAAGGATGCCGACGGCAAACTGCGTGTCAAGAAGTTTGTCAGGTTCGACGAACCGGTAAACCAGCGCATAGTGCTCGACACGCCGGAGGAGATAGCGGCCTGGACCACCGACAATGAAGATAATTTCCATGGCACTCACGTGTGCAACATCATGGCCGGCTCCTACAAGGATAACAATCTCTATGGCATGGCGCCGGGCGCCGATATAGTGATGACTGCGTCGCTCGGATATGATGTCGGCCTGTTGGCCGGGTGCGAGGAGATCATAGCTTATGCGAAGTCGGTGGGTAAACCGGCTGTGATAAATCTGTCGTTCAGCTCATACACCGGACCCAAGGATGGCTCGTCGCTTTTCTGCCGTTACCTTGAGTCGCTCGGCGAGGAGGCGATTATCTGCATGGCGGCCGGTAATGCCGGAACCTCGCGCATGTCTCGCCAGATGACATTTACCGAAAACGACAAGACTTGGATGACAAGAATAATTCCTGTGGACGGGTTGGATCTTCGTGGCCTCACCGATGCCTGGAGCAAGGATGACCGTCCTGTCAGTTCTCGTGTGCATGTATATGAACATCAAGTGGTCAATGGCACTTTGAAATTCAATAAGGTTTATTCCACTCCGATGCAGAGCGGCGAATCGGAATATTCATTGTATATCAACTCGCAGGCAGATCCGGAGTTTGCAAAATATCTTCAGGGGGAGGTGCTGTTGGAGGGATATGTGAACCACCTCAATAACCGTTGGGTCACAGAACTCTCTTACATCACCCAATGTAAGGAGTCTGTGAAGGCTAATGGCAAAGTGTTGCCGCGCTACACACTGGTTGTGGAGTATACGGCTGAGCCGGGAGTGTATATGGATGCCTGTGTGGATTTGCAGTATTCCAAATTCGATGTATTCGACCCCTATTACCGGCCTCAGAGTTTATTCTCAATAAGCGATTTGAACACCGGTCATAATGTGATAAGCGTGGGCATGTATAACAGTCATGCGTGGGTTAAGCTGCTTAATGGCACATCCTTCAAGATGTTTGATAATGTGCCGATTCCATCGATTAATGAAATGTCGAGTTACGGCACACTTGTGGATGGTCGTGTCCAACCGCTTGTGTGTGCTCCGGGCGGCCCGATTGTTTCGGCATGCAGCGGCCCGTTCCTCGCCAAGTATCCCGAGCAGATTCCCGGCATGACCGCCAAGGCTACTGTCGACGGCAAGGATTATTATTGGAATGTATGTGTAGGCACATCGATGGCCTCGCCCTATGTGGCCGGCGTGATGGCATGCTGGGCAGAGGCAGTGCCGGGACTGACGGTAGATGATGTGAAGTCCGCATTGCATTATACCAATGTCAATGCCAAGTCGGAGACCGGCAATCCCCGCGATGGTCATGGATGGCTAAGACCTTATGAGGGCTTGAAATATCTGTTTAAGGTCACGGGTATCACAGAGGGTACTGTAGATGCCGGAGCTCCCTCATTCGTGCTGCGCGGTGATGTGGCCGATATTATTAATCCTGCCGGTACCCGACTCAATGTGAAGGTCTGCGACATGACAGGTATTGTGCATATGGATGCAGTGACAGAGGGAACCGTGTCGGAAGTCAGCTTGGCAAACCTTGTGCCGGGCATATACACACTTACCTTGGTGCGCGATAACGCTGCGCCAGTGAGCCGTAAGTTCGTGCGCCGTTAAGCTGTAAGTTTATTTACTGCCATTGTCAAAGTGGAGAGCATTGGGATGTCGGCTCAGGAAGTCAGCGTAGAGTCTCAGGCTCTCCTCTCTGAATTTTGCAGTTTCCGCCGAGTCGGGGTTGATGGCACGATGGCTCAGTCGGCGGAATATCGATTCTCCCTCTTGTAAAGTCTTTAGTTCTGTGGCACTGAAATATGTGTCGCAGAATTTTTCTTTAATATATTCCACAGCCTGGTCTGACGGATGCACCATGTCGGCTGCATAGAACCGGTAGTCGCGCAGGTCATCGAGCAGTATTTCATATGCCGGGAAATAGTGGCAATAGTCGTATTGGCGGCAAAGTGAGTCCACGGCCATGATAAGTGTTGCCTTGGAACTGGAATTTTCGTGAAACCCATCGCGCACATGACGCACAGGACTTACAGTGAATATAACCTGGAGATCCTTGTATCGCATACGCAATTTGCCAAGAAGCGGACCCCAAATTCCGATGATTGTCGGTATGTATACTAATTTCCGTTTGAATAGAGAGGGGTCTTGTTTATGGCAGTTGGCCACTACTTGGCCGGACGTTTTGTTGAAGTAGCACCTTGCGGTGCCGAGTGTCACCACCAGCGTGTTCCCTTTGGCAAGAAGGGTGTCGAGTTCATGCAGCGCACACGTGATATTTTCGGCAACTTCCTCAGCGGTTGTTGCCGAAAAAGATGAATCCGCAAGCCAGCTGTGATAGAGGTCTCCGGCCTTAAATATAGATGCTCCGATTATCTCTTGTTGCGCATCGTCACGTGCGAAGAGCAGGTCGAGTATGCGGGCTATGGAGAGGGGGTTGAAAAGCACGCCGCAAGGATTGCAGGCCTGCCAGAGATGTTTGCGAAATCTTGCCCCCATATAGTCGGTGAAGCAGGAGCCGAGCATCGCCAACGGCCTGTCGAGACTCAGCTGCAATGCCGATGGCTTCGGTTTGTATTCTGTGCGGAAATTCATTTTGTAAGTTATTGCTTTCCATCATAACGTAATTCATATGCTTCTAAGTGCGCAGACATGGTAAGGGGTTGCAAAGTTGGTGCGAATGAGTTATATTTGCATGCAAATTCAATTCCGTATATCATGAAAAAATTACTTTCTTTGGTGGCGACTCTGTTCGCCGGAGGCTCAATGATGTTTGGCGCTCCTTCCAAAAGCATGGCTGTGAGGGCAAAACTCCCGGATGTGGAACCCCCTTACTGGTGGGTTGGCATGAAGTGCGACACATTGCAGCTTATGATGCACTCTCCCAATATCGCCAATGCCGAGTTCATGGTGAATTATCCCGGCGTAAAACTCGACCGTCAGCTGTCGCTCGACTCTCCCAACTATAAGTTGCTTTATCTCACCATATCGCCCGACACCAAGCCGGGCCGCATGGAGATAAAATATAAGCTCAACAACCGCACGCTCGGGTTAGCCTACGACCTGCTTCCGCGCGACCGTAAGGGTGAAGACTACACCGGCTTCGATGCCGGAGATGTGCTCTATCTCCTCATGCCCGACCGTTTTGCCAAGGGTATGGATGATAATGAAGTGAGGATGAATGGTCTCGATTATAAGGTAGGAGCAGACCGCACCGACCCGAACGGACGTCATGGCGGCGATATGCGCGGCATTCGCAATAATCTTGACTATATCGACTCGCTCGGTGTCACGGCTATCTGGGTCTGCCCGGTGCTTGAGAATGATATGTCGGGGGGCAGTTATCATGGTTATGCCACTACCGACTATTATAACATTGACCCTCGCTTCGGCTCCAACGAGGAGTATCAGGCTCTCATCAAGGAGGCTCACGGCAAAGGTCTTAAAGTGGTGATGGATATGATTTTCAATCATTCCGGCTCAAATCACCCCTGGATGAAGGATATGCCATCCAAAGATTGGTATAACAACCCAGAGGGCGACAAGATGACCAACTATCGCCTCACCACAGTGCATGATCCTTATGTGTCTGACTACGACAAGGAGCATACCGTGGATGCATGGTTCGTGCCCTCGATGCCCGACCTTAACCAGCGCAACCCTCATCTCATGAAGTATCTGACTCAAAATTCCATATGGTGGATTGAGTCTTCAAAAATCGATGGCATACGCATGGATACTTATCCTTATGCAGACATGCAGGCCATGTCGCAATGGGCGGCGGATGTGCTTCGCGAGTATCCCAACTTCAATATCGTGGGCGAGTGCTGGTATGCCAATGAGGCTGGCTCAGCTTTCTGGCAGGCCGGCAACAAACTGAATCCGATAGACACGCATCTCCCCAGCGTGATGGATTTCTTCTTCATCCTGAACGGACGCAAGGCTTTCAGTGACGACACCAATCCGTGGGAGGGTCTCAATAAGGTGTATGACCATCTCACCAACGATTTTCTTTTCCCTAATCCTCAGAAGATTCTGACATTCCTCGACAATCATGACACTGACCGTTTTCTCGCCGAAGAGCCGAAGACCGATGAGGAACTCGCACGCTGGAAGCAGGCTCAGGCTTTCTTGCTCACTTCGCGAGGCATTCCGCAGATATATTATGGCACAGAGTTGCTGATGAATGGCTCGAAGGAGGGTAGTGACGGTTATGTGCGCCGCGACATGCCGGGCGGATTCCCGGGCGACAAGGTGAGCGCTTTCACGCGCGAAGGCCGCACGGAGATGCAGAATAAGGCTTGGGATTATCTCTCAAAAATCCTGAATTGGCGTCGCACAGAGGCCCGTGATGTCATGGCCAATGGTTCGATGAAGCATTTCATGCCCCAGAATGGCATATATGCTTACCAGCGCAAGCTTGGCGACAAGACCGTGACAGTGCTTATGAACGGGCGTGATGTGCCGCACACCGTCACGATGGAGCGTACGCTCGAAATATTGCCTTATGGCACAAAACTTCACAACATACTGACCGATTCGGATGTTACCATAGAAGAGGAGATGACTTTCGCACCTCGCGAGGTCATGATTCTCCAGAATTGGTAACAGATGTCCACTATACAGAGCAATATATCATCCAATAAAGGAACCGGCGGATTCCGCGGCAAGACTCCCTACACTACTAAATCGGGCGCCTTGTTGCGGAATCTGCTGCATATGCCCCAGAGTGTCAGGATCGTGCTCGTGGCTCTGGTCATGGGTGTGCTGACAGGGGCGGCTGCAGCTTTACTCAAGGCTTTGATAGCTTTCTTCACAAGGCTAACGCTTGGTGAGCACATTAATCTCGCCGAGCCTGACCTGAAAATATTGATATGGCCTTTGGCCGGAATCCTGCTGACTTCCATATACCAGCGTTACCTGGCGCGTTGTGATGTCTCCGACAGCACTATGGTGATACGTCGCACGCTTGAGTCTAAAAATTGGATGCTTCCCATATCCATGATATTCAATCCGATAATCGGGTGTTCATTGACGATGGGCTTTGGAGCGAGCGCAGGCTCGGAGGGCCCTACCGCACTCAGTGGGGCTGCAATAGGGAGTAATGTGGGTAGATGGTTCGGTTTGCCGCCCGATTGGCTCCGGCTGCTTGTCGGCATAGGTGGCGGTGCCGGCATTGCCGCGATCTTCAAGTCTCCGGTGGGTGGTGTGCTTTTCACGCTCGAGGTGCTTCAAATGCCCACCACTACGCTTTCGGTCATAGCGCTTGTAATAGCCTGTATATTCTCCGCTACCACGGCCTATCTGCTTAGTGGGTTCACCTTCGACATATTGTTCTTGCACAACACCCCGTTCGACCCGGCCATGACCGGATGGGTGGCTTTGCTCGGCCTCTTTTGCGGACTCTATTGCATATATTACAACTTCACGAAGTCGCGCAGTGCGCAGATGTTCAAGCGTATATCCAACCCTTGGGTGGCTTCTTTGGCCACCGGTGTGATGCTCTCAGCGGGTGTGTTCATGTTCCCTACACTGTTTGGTGAAGGGTTCAGGGTGATTAAGGGGTTGGTCAACAGTGCCGAGGTGTCGTTTGGAGGCGCGGGAGCATTTGCAGGTTTTAAGGGCCAGACGTGGATTATAGTCTGCATGACAGGAGTGCTACTGCTCAAGGGGATTCTTGTATCTGCCTCCAACAGCGGCGGCGGGGTGGCCGGAGACTTCGTGCCTACTTTCTTTGCCGGTGCGGTGGCCGGTTATCTTTTCGCCACACTGTGCAACCTTTGGTTTGGTGTCCACTTGCAACCATGGTTCTTCGCCCTCGCCGGCATGGGAGCTGTGATGGCCGGCACGGTGCATGCACCGCTCATGTCTCTATTCCTGATATGCGAGACCACCAACTCATACGCCTACCTGTTCCCTTACCTGTTGGTAATAAGCATATCATACGCCACAGTAAAACTCCTGACCCCAAAGTCATGGGACTCCACCACCGACCACGACGACCTGATGTCGCTCCTAAACGACAAACTCCCCGGAAACAACGAATAATGAATAATGAATAATTAATAATGAAAAATTATAAACTAATTTCGAGAATGAATTATTCATCATTCATTATAAATTATTAAAACTGAAGGTAGTAGGCTATCGGGTCGAATGTGATGCTGTATGGGGTGCCGGGGTGTTTGGATGAGGCTTGGCTTTTTTCGTAGACGAAGGAGCGTTGTTTGTCCCATGTGGGGATTTCAGCCGTGCGTGTTTCGCCGGCCGGCACCTTGCACGAGAGGTGGAAGAAGCGGCGCGTTAGCTGACGCCCATCCGGCATCCTGTAGTCGATGTAGAGGTTTACGCCCGTGAGCGTGCGGTCGGTATTGTTGGTTATGAAGAATGTCTCCACCGACGATTGCTGCGGCTTGTCGTAGCCGCTGAATGTAACTTGCTGCAAGGTGTAGCCGTTGTTGCAGTCCGTGCATTGCGAAGCCACCATGAAGCTCCCTTTTGTCATAGCCTCCTCTTTCTGCTCGGCCACCGCTTCGCGCTTGTCATAATTCAGCCGGTATCCTTTCTTGCGGGCAGACATGCCGGCCGGGGAGCAAAATATCGCGAGCAGGATGATTGCTGCGGTTAAGTGTGAAGTCTTCATAGATATTCGATTTTGCGAGGTTTTGATGTGGGGTAAATCCTTACCATGCCCTTGGGCAGCTCATTTGCCGGACGTTTAAGGTTAACGCGGATTGAGCGCCAGAACGAGGGTAGAAGCCAGCGTGGCGATATTGAGATTTTCAGTTTACGCTCGCTGATGACAAGCGCATCTTCATCGGCAAGATATTGTGCCATGCATCTGCCGGGATTAGATAGAATGCCTTTCACCCGGTTGCGGCAAAGGTCGAGTTCGAACTTCGACGACACCACAGACTCGCTGAGGGTGCCGATCATCTCGCCCGGTATAAGCCGCGTGTCGGGGCTCTCAATCACTATAATGTCATAGCAACGAGAGGAAGTGGGCGACTGCTTCACGAGCACTTTCGTCTCGTCGGCCGGAAATTCCCAAATCCCCTCCATGGCCTGGAGCATTGAGCGGTCACACCAATCGCGGGCCATACCCATGTCGGCGATAACCTGCGCACCGGCCGATAGGCACCAACCAAACAGAATCGATATTATAATACCAAAAAACTTCATATCTATCAACCATCAACCATCAACTATAAACTATCAACTAAACTACTTGGTGCTGAAGGTGTAAGAAATGCCTACACTCAGGATTTCCTTTAGCATAAGTTTCTTCCACCCCTTGTCTATCTTGGAGTCAGCCGACGAGTCGTAGCGCAGATGGGCATAGATTTGCGTGGAGAAGAGTTTGCTGAACTGGAAGTTAAGTGTGTTCTCCCAATCTCCCTGCAGCAGTTTGTAGTCGGTGAAGAAGAATAGTTTGGTGGTATATGTGGTATTGCCCCACAACTTTGCGTAGAAATTCACCTCCGCGTTGCTACCTATCTCGTTAACCCACTTACGCCAAGGTTTTATGTTGAACTGTGCATGGTCTACCTTCCTATCGATGCAGACCTTCAGGTTGTAAGAGGCCGGAGAGATTGAAGCGGAGAATTTCAGGGTCTTTGCCGCATTCTCTTTCGAGTATGTCATACCGATACCGAGGTTGAGTTCTCCCGGTGACATGAACGAGGCCTGCCTCGTCTCGGAGTTGGCCGGATAGCTGTTCAAGAACTGGGTCTTGAATTGCATAAGGAATGAGTAATACCAATTGTATATGGCCTTGTAACCTGCCTTCACGTTATATTGAAACAGGTCTTGCGACACGGAATACTTATGAAACTTGTCGTCGGGAGTGGAGTTGATTGCCAATTTGTAGGATAGAGTGCTCTGAAAAATCAGCTTCGGATGGTAAACGTTGTTGAGTTGAACGTCCCACAGGAAGTTGCCGAGAAAGGCGAGGTAGCTGTTGCCACCCTGATACCAGTTGCCCGACACATAAGCCTGCGAGAGTTGAATGCCTATGTTGAACACATGCAGCCAGTTGATGTGCGGTGTGTTGCTGTTGGTAGCCAGTTCTCCGGCACCGCTGATTTCAGGCAGGTCGAGACGTTTCAGGTAGCCACGGAGACTGGTGTCTTCTTCCGGCAACCGTGGTGGCACCGGCAAATCCCAGTAGGCATACTCAATCAGCGAGGGGTTCTCGAGCATCATGCGGTAAGTGAAGTCCTCCTGGAAGCGGTACGTGTCGAGGCTTCGTTTCAGCCAGTCAGGAGTCACCGAGCCGAAAGCCACCGGCAAATCCTCGCGGTCGGGCACGGGGCGAGGAGCATCCACAAGCCCCATGGCTTGCAGCAGCGAGTCCATGCGGATTATATCCTCACGAATCAGCGAGTCGAGCTGCGAAGTCTGGACGCTGTCGCGCCATACCTGTGCCGCTATCTCCGGGTCGGGAAACTTGGAGTATCGCAAACCTTTGTCCAAGTGCCGGTAGCCGGTGAATACGCGTGGCGCAAGCGACTTGTTGATGGGGGTGTTCATGATGCGCAAACCGAGGTCCGGACGATACATTTCCTCCACCACCGGCTCCTCATCTATTGTCACTTCCTCCACCATCTCCTTTTGGACGATTGGCTTCGGGTCTTCTTCAAGATACACCTGGGCATTGGCGTGTATGGCGCTTGCCGTGGCAAACGCCACGGCAAGCGCGAAGGTATGGATAGTTCTAAGTTTCATTAGTTAGTCCTGATGTTTCAAAATCTCATCACTTGGATGTATCTTATCACTTGGATGCAGAGGGGTGAAGCAGTTTGTCGTAATCACCGGAGTTGATTACACGGATTGCTTCCTTGAAAATCGGGTCGTATTGGTTGTAAACTTTATAATAGGTGGACTGGTCGTATATGTCGCGACCTATCAGACCTTTGAGCACCATCTTGAAGATTGGTTCGCTCTGTTTGGCCTGTTCGGCATCCGGCTTCACACCCTCTTTCTCGGCGAGCGCGTAGAGGTCGGCGAGCATCCGTGGTGTCACTTCGAAGCCATTCACATAGTCGAGGTCGGTCTTGAAACGCTTGCGAATCTCCTTACGGTTTTGGTCCACATATTTTATGGCGAACTGGTTGATGGCGCCCTTGGCTGTCACGTCGCGATAATATTTGGTGAAGTCGGTGGTGTCGAGCGGCACGAATATGTCGGGCGATATTCCGCCGCCACCATATATTGTCCTTCCGGTGCGCAGGGTGTTCACCTTAAGCGAGTCGATATATTTTATCGAATCGGCATGCATCAGTTCGCCGCTGTTGAGACGGTCTATTATGTCGTGGCGATATTCCTTGCTGTCGCCCGACTTGTAAGGCTTCTGGATGTCGCGGCCCGTCGGTGTGTAATAGTGCGCCATGGTGAGGCGAATCATAGAGCCGTCGGGAAATGGGAACGGACGCTGCACAAGCCCCTTGCCGAACGTGCGCCTACCCACGATCACACCCCTGTCCCAATCCTGTATTGCACCCGAGGTAATCTCCGAGGCGGAGGCGCTGTATTGGTTGGCCATAACCACCACGCGTTTGCCGTCGAGCAGCGGCTTGTGGCTGCCGGGGTGCGCCTTGAAGTCATAGCGCGGAGACTTGCGCCCTTCGGTATATACTGCCGTGTTGCCCGGTTCGAGTATCTCGCCGAGTATGTCGACGGCTGCGTTGAGATAACCGCCGCCATTGTCGGTGAGGTCGAGGATCAGCTGCTTCATGCCCTGCTTGTTAAGGTCTTTGACAGCATTGGCAAACTCCTTGTAGGTGTCGGCAGCAAAGCGGCTTATGCGTATGTAGCCGGTGTTGGGGTCGGCCATGTATGCGGCATCCACGCTGTAGATGGGTATGTCGGCACGTGTTATGCGGAAGTTGATGGAGTCGGTCACTCCGGCATTGCTGCGGAGCACCTTCACGTCGACTTCGGTGCCTTTAGGCCCGCGCAGGCGCTTCATGATGTCGCTGTTTTTCATCTTCACGCCGGCTATCGAGGTGTCGTTGACCGAGATTATGCGGTCGCCGGCGAGTATTCCCACACGCTCCGACGGGCCACCGCTCACCGTGGAAATCACATATAGAGTGTCTTTCACCATATTGAAGGTGATACCCACACCGCTGAAATTGCCGGCGAGCGGCTCGTTGAGTTCGCGGGTTTCTTCGGCGTTGGAGTATTGCGAGTGAGGGTCGAGCTCCTCGAGCATGCTGCGTATGGCAGCCTCGGTGATTTTCTCCTCGTTCACGGTGTCTACATAGTAGTCTGAGATGACCAGCTCTGCCATGCGGAGCTTCTGGTCGTAGGGCACGCGTTGGGCCATGGCCATGACGGCCACCACGCTTGCCATTGCAATGATTGTATATAATAATTTTTTCATAATCAATCTTTTATCACTTGGATTTTTGTCTTCATATCATTATGTCAAAATGTCATTATGTCATTTTGATTTTGACATTTTGACATTGCGTCATCTTTGTTTGGCTTTCGGGATAAACTCCGATGCGTCCTGGCCGAAGCTTTGCAGTTCCCTCACCATGCTCGACGAGACGAAGGCGAGTTCCGGTGTTGCCGGCATGAGCAATGTCTCTATGCCGAACACCTTAAGGTTTGTTTCGGCCAGGGTGCGCTCAAACTCGAAGTCGGCGCTGCTTCGCACACCCCTGATCATGAACGAGGCCCCGGCTTCGCGGGCCGCGTGTGCGCTGAGCCCGTCATAAACCAGCACGCTGACTCGCGGCTCGTCGGCATATATGTCCCTGATGCGTCCGGCAAGTTCGGAAGCGTCATAACCCTTCTTGGCGGGGTTGTGGCCGAGTGCCACCACCAAGCGGTCGCAAACCGTCAACGCACGCCTCACGATGTCGGCATGCCCGACAGTAAAGGGGTTGAAACTCCCGGGGTAAAATGCCACCCGCTCCTTAAAATTCTCCATATGAATCAATAATCGGAAGCAACCAATTCCTAATTCCTCTTTCCTAATTCCTCTTAACAAATTAGTTAAATCTCCGAGTCATCCTCCACCACAAGGTTGTTGATGATGAAGTTCTGACGTTCCATGGTGTTTTTGCCCATATAGAACTCCATGAGCTGATCGGGGATATCCTCGCGCTTCAGCTTCACCTGGTCGAGCCTCATGTCAGGACCGATAAACTCGGCAAACTCCGCATCGTTGATTTCGCCGAGTCCTTTGAATCGGGTGATTTCGGCGTTGGCTCCAAACAGGGCGATTGCCTTCTCCCGCTCCTCGTCGGTGTAGCAGTAATAAGTGTCTTTCTTCTGCCCGGCCTCTTCCCCCTCCTTGGCCTTACGGGCGCGTCCCTTCTTGGCGTTGCGGCGCACGGCGTTCTTGTCGCGCACGCGGAAGAGGGGTGTCTGCAATATGTAGACGTGACCTTTCTTGATAAGGTCGGGGAAAAACATGAGGAAGAACGTGATGACAAGCAGGCGTATGTGCATGCCGTCGACATCGGCATCGGTAGCGATAATCACTTTGTTGTAGCGCAGCCCCTCTATGCCATCCTCTATGTTGAGCGCGGCCTGGAGCAGGTTGAACTCGTCATTCTTATACACCACCTCCTGGGTCATGCCGTATGAGTTGAGCGGCTTGCCTCGCAGCGAGAATACTGCCTGGGTCTCGGCGTTGCGCACCTTGGTGATGGTGCCCGATGCGGAGTCTCCCTCGGTGATGAAGATTGCAGAGTCTTCGCGTGGGTCAAGCTCAATGTCGCTATCCTTGCTCTTCTTAAGCTTCAGGGTGTCGTTGTAGTGTATGCGGCAATCGCGCAGCTTGCGGTTGTGAAGGCTCACCTTCTTCGCCTTCTCGCGGGCGAGCTTCGCCACGCCGGCCATAGACTTGCGCTCCTTCTCCGAACGGGAGATTTTGGTGAGCATGGCCTCGGCTATGTCGGGATTCTTGTGCAGGAAGTCATCGAGCTCCTTCTTCAGGAAGTCGCCGATAAACTTGTTGACTGTCAATGTGCCGCCGGGCTCCACCTCCTTGCTGCCGAGTTTCGTCTTGGTCTGCGACTCGAACACCGGCTCCTGGATGCCGACGCTCACAGCCGCCACCATGCCGTTGCGTATGTCGGAATATTCGTAACCTTTGCCGGAGAACTCCTTGATGGTGCGGCTCACATGTTCGCGAAATGCAGTGAGGTGCGTGCCACCCTGCGTGGTGTGCTGCCCGTTGACAAAGGAGTAATACTCTTCACCGTTCTGGTCAGTATGAGTAAGCACAACCTCGATATCCTCACCCTTAAGGTGTATGATTGGATAGAGCGGAGCGGAGGTCATATTATCCTTCAGCAAGTCGAGCAGACCGTGGCGCGACAGGTAACGCTTGCCGTTGTAAAATATCTGGAGCCCGGTGTTGAGATAGGTGTAATGCTCTATCATCGTCTCCACCGTCTCGGGGTTGAAGGCGAAGTTGGGGAAGAGCAGGTTGTCGGGCTTGAAGCGCACGTATGTGCCATTCTCCTCATTGGTGTCCTCCTGGCCGGACTCCGATATCAGCACACCCTTCTCAAACTCCACCGTGACTTTCTTGCCGTCGCGCACACTGCGCACCGTGCAGCTCTCCGACAAGGCGTTGACCGCCTTCAGACCCACACCGTTCAGACCCACCGACTTCTTGAAGTTCTTATCGTCAAACTTGCCGCCTGTGTTGATTTCAGATGCTACGTTCTTCACCTTGCCAAGAGGTATGCCTCGTCCGTAGTCGCGCACCATCACCTCTCCCTCTTCGCTGAGGGTGACGTCGATGCGTGAGCCGGCTTTCATCTTGAACTCATCTATGGAGTTGTCGATCACCTCTTTGAGCAGGATGTAGATGCCGTCGTCGGTATGTGAACCGTCGCCGAGTTTGCCGATATACATACCCGGTCGGCGGCGTATGTGCTCGTTCCAGCTAAGTGTCTGGATGGAGTCGTCGGTATAGGAACCTGCTGCCGACGAGGTCTCGATAACCTCAGCAGCAGTCTCTTCCGCCTCTATGTTGTCGAATAGATCTTCACTCATATTTATTTGGTCTGTCGTTGTGTTGGGAGAATTGTATGATGCAGCTCTGTCTTGGCTGCAACTTGTAAAGATGTTTCCAATCTGCAAAAATACAAAAAATATTTCGGATTTGTTTGAATAATTTGCACTATATGCTAAATTTGTAGTCGATATGCAGACAGAGAAGATTACTGTGAATGCCCTTGCCGCCGGTGCGAGGGCTGAGTTGCGCGAGCGATTTGCCGAGGGCGAGGCCCGCGATATGGTGCGCCTGATGTTTCATGCCTTCAAGGGGTGGGATGTCACCAATCTTGTGATTAATGGCGAGCGGTTAGCAAGCGATTGGCTTTGCGGCAAGGTGCGCGATGCCGTGAAGCGTGTGCTCGGAGGCGAGCCGGTGCAGTATGTGGTGGGGGAGGCCTATTTCTACGGCATGGACCTGTATGTGGCCCCCGGCGTGCTGATACCGAGGCCGGAAACTGCCGAGCTCGTCGACTTGATTGTGGAGCAAAATAAGGAGTCGGACCTGAGGGTGCTCGATGTCGGCACCGGTTCGGGGGCGATCGCCATAGCCCTGTCTCGGTGTCTGCGCTTCCCCAAAGTGACGGCAATAGACCTCTCCGACGATGCGCTCGCCGTGGCTCGCCGTAATGCCGATGCGTTCAAGGCTGATATAGACCTATTTAAGGTCGACATATTCACCTATGAGCCGGCTGAAGATTCGTTTGACATTATAGTGAGCAATCCCCCCTATATAGCTGAGAGCGAGAAGAAAGATATGGAGGAGAATGTGCTCGACCACGAGCCGCACCTTGCACTGTTCGTGCCCGACGACAACCCCTTAATATATTACAGCCGGATTGCCGAGGTAGGGCGCAAGGCACTCGCCGAGGAGGGCAGACTATACTTCGAGATAAATCCTCTCTATGCCGAAGACTTGGCTAAGATGCTCGAATCGCAAGGATACGCAGAAGTGGAGTTGAGACGCGACTCTCACAATAAAGTGCGCTTCGCCACAGCAATAAAGCCAAATTAGCTGGAAAGTCCGACAACTCCGACAACTCCGACAAGCCCGACAAGTCCGACAAGTCCGACAAGTCAGACAAGTCAGACGGGTCAGACATAAAATCAAATCAAAAGAACCAAAATGAAGCGACAATACACAAAAGAGGAGATGCTCGTCAAGATGGCCGGTCTGTGCGCCAGGTCGGAGCAGTGCGAAGCCGATATAATCAAGAAGCTGCAGGCCAAGCAGCTATCGGCCGGCGATATAGATTGGGTGCTTCATGAGTTGCGCGAGCGGAAGTTTGTCGACAATGCCCGCTTCGCGGCTGCCTATGCTCGCGACAAGGTGCGCTTCTCGTCGTGGGGGAGATTGAAGATACGCGCCGGGCTCGCCTCGAAGCGAATCTTTGGCACGGTGGCGTCAAATGCCCTCAACGCCATAGACCAGCAGGACTATGAGGCAGCTGTGGCAAGGGCAGCAAAGGCAAAGGCTGCACAGCTCGACCTCACGACCAAGGAAGACCGCATAAAGCTCTACCGTCACCTGCTGTCGCGAGGCTTCGAATCAACTCCTGCAATAGCCCAGATAAGGAAGATGGTATCCGAGCAACCCCGGTAGCCTTTTAGCCCCTATTAGCCTTATCAGCCCTATCGGCCCTATTAAGTTAAGCCCCATCTGAAAATGTTGCTGAGTTATCTGTTCCCAAGAGTATGCCATTTGTGCGGCTTGCCGTTAGGCAAGACCGAAGATTGCGTGTGCGCCTCATGTCTTGCCAGGTTGCCGCGCACGCTCTATCATCAGCGCAAGGATAACGGCATGGAGCAACGTTTCATGGGCTTGTTTCCTTTCGAACGTGCCACCGGACATTTCTTTTACTCTCGCGGCTCCGAACTCGCCCAGCTGATTACTGATTTGAAGTACAGGCACTTCCGCAATGTAGGGTTGATGCTCGGCCGGCTTGTCGGCACGGAGCTTTTCACCACCGGCTTCATGAGCGACATAGACCTGTTGATGCCGGTGCCGATGCACTTCATGAAGCAGGCAAAACGTGGTTATAACCAGGTGAATGTGATATGCGAAGGCTTGTCGCAGGCTTCAATGATACCGGTGAGCCATGAGCTGAAAGCGGTGAAGCGTCACCGCACCCAGACAGCCTTGACGCTTGAGCAAAGGCGGCCCAATACGGCAGGCATTTTCAGGGTGCGTCGCCCGGAACGGCTCGCGCACCGCCACATACTGCTCGTAGACGATGTCTGCACCACCGGGAGCACACTGACTTCGGCCGCCGAGTCGCTGCTCAAGGCAGTGCCGACGGCAAAAATTTCGCTGCTGACACTCGGTGTAACATTCTGACTCAATTGCAAAAAGAATAAAGAATTAAATTTTTTTTACTCTCGAAACTTGCAAATGTGTGAGAGGAGTTGTATTTTTGTAGTTTGATATAGAAGATTTCACTATGAATGCTTCTATACATTTATACATTGACTCAAATTTCGCAAGCTCTCATGAGTTAGGCAAATTATTGTAAAAAAGGTAAAAATATAAAATAGGCATAAAGCAAGATATTACTTGAGGTATATGACAACCATTCATGGTATTCTCTTGCCTTGCCATAGGCAAATTGCCTTTATTTGCCTAATTGCCTACAACTTGGAGATTGTGAAAGTTTAATATATTTATTACCTAAAATATTGGGGATACCATTAGCCAGACGGCGGGGTGTCTCGTAATCTTAAAGTCAGGAAAAACAGTATGATGAAAAAAACAGACAGGATGCTTGCCGAGAAAATGCTCGACATTAGCGCGGTTAAACTGCAGCCCGAACTACCCTTTGTGTGGGGAAACGGATGGAATTCACCGGTTTATAACGACAACCGGCGTATATTGTCATATCCTGATGTGCGCAATTTCGTAAAAGTAGAAATCGCAAGATATATACTGGAATATTACAGCAATGCAGATGTGATTGCGGCTGTGTCGACTGCAGCAATGCCGTTCGGCATGCTCGTGGCCGACACGCTCGGCCTCCCGTTTGTCTATGTCCGCTCCACCCCTAAGGATCATGGATTGGAGAATATGATAGAGGGCGACCTGAAGCTCGGCCAGAATGTGGTGATGATAGAGGATATCGTGGCCACGGCGGGCGGCTCGCTCAAGGCTGCCGAGGCTATCCGCATGTCGGGCGGCGAGGTGCTCGGCGGTGTCTGCGTGTTCAATTTTGAGTTCCCGGCCGCAATAAAACGTCTGCGCGATGAGAATATCTCCATGAAGTCGCTCTGCACCTACGAGGTGATGGTGGAATGCGCACTCGAACGCGAATATATTCAGACCACCGATGAGGGTATCCTCAAGGAGTGGCGCAAGGACCCGTCAAACTGGATTCCGGAATAAGGATAATAGAAATAGGATAATTCATGGCAACATATAAGAGTGAGACAGTGGGGATTGCATACCCCGCTGCTACTGTTTTCGGCCGCCTTTCCAACCTTGAGGGGCTCGACAATGTGATAAAGAATATACCGGACGACAAGATACCGGCAGACCAGCGTGCGCAGCTCGAGCAAGTGCAGGTCACTGCCGACACGATTTCATTCCCGGGCGGCCCGGTTGGCAATATCAGCCTCCGCCTCAGCGAACTGAAGGAGCCGACGCTGATAAGCCTCGTGGGCGAGGGCACTCCCGTGCCCCTGAAGATGGCGATGCACATCACCCCGCTGACGCCCGACACCTGTGAGGCTTATGTGGAGATTGACCTCCAGATCCCGGCAATGCTCAAACCGATGATTAACGGCCCGATGCAGAAGATGACCCAGCAGTTTGCCCAGATGCTGCGTCAGGTGCCGATGGAGTGATATGCGCGGCTTGAAGATTTTGTCGGCTTGCTTGTCTGTGGCCCTTATCTCTGCGGCCTGCATATGGCTCAGCTCATGCAATTCAATCAACGATGACCGAATCCCGGACATGCCGGTGGGTATCAACCTCTCCACCCCCGACATGTGGACCACCTACGGTGTGTCGGGCTTCGGCAGTTACCGCATGTTTATACGCCAGCTCGGCGAACCGCGCAATTTCCCATATAATGTAGGCACCACAACCGGCTACGGCGGTGTGTTGCTGATAAGTGCCGTTGACCCGTTCAACGGCAGCAACGTGCTCCCCATGGCCTACGACCTGTCATGCCCGGTGGAGTGCAAGCCCTACATAAGGGTGAAGATTGCGGTCGATGACATGTTGCCCGTGGCAATATGCCCCGACTGCGGTTCGCATTACGATATAATGGAGCAAGCCGGCGCCCCGACATCCGGCCCGGCTAAAAGCCGCAGGTTGGGTCTGAGGCGTTACGATTGCTACGCCACCCAGTATGGCGGCTATATTATTGCCAATTCCAACTGATGAGTTTCTTAGAGGGTTTGATATATATAATGTGGCGAGGTCTCGCCATCGGCATAATTATCTCGGCCCCTATGGGTCCGGTGGGTATATTGTGTGTGCAGCGAACCCTCGAGAAAGGACGCAAGACAGGTTTCTACACCGGGGTAGGAGCCGCAATCTCAGACCTCTTTTATTGCCTTATCACCGGTTTCGGCTTATCGCTCGTAGAGGATTTCCTTAAGGCCAACCAGGATATAATACAAGTGGTGGGCAGCATCGTAATAGCCGCATTCGGCATTTATCTCTTCAAGTCAAACCCCTCGCGCAATCTCAAGAAGCCGGATGCCGCCTTGTCTACCGGCAAGCGCGACATAATGAAGGGTTTCTTGTTTACCTTCTCCAACCCATTGATTATCTTCTTGATAATCGGACTCTTCGCTCGCTTCAATTTCTTGCTACCTGAGATTTCAGTAGCCCAATATATCGCCGGCTACATATTTATAATCATCGGCGCTTTGGGTTGGTGGTGGATGGTATCTTATTTTGTCAACAAGGTGCGTTCGCACTTCAACCTCCGCTCCATGTGGCTCATCAATAAGATTACGGGAAGCATCATAATGGTTTTCGCCCTCGTGGGCATAATCACAGCAATCACCAACATAGCCTCGGCTGCGCGGCCATCAGCAATATATCTCAACACGGTGCGGGGCATGGGGGAGTGGGACAACAGCCGCGACTCCAACTTCTTGAGACTCCCTAACGGTGATTTCGCATTGCAGATGCGCCTGTCCGGCTTAGGCAATGGCAAAGAAAAGTCTGCTGCGCTTGTACTTAAAGGAGAAGGGAAAACTGTGTCGGTCAACCTCGACAAAGAGGAGAGCGGATATAATGAACTTTATCCGTCTATTATATCGGCAAGTGTGGAGCATGACAACATTAAGCTTGATGGCACTCCCGTAACTCTTGATAGTGGGGAAGCACCGGTGGCGCTGAGTTTGGTGAGTCGCAACGGTGCATTATTGCTTCGCGCCGGCGACCGTGGCTATCAACCCTTATTGCAACTCCCGGAGCTTTCGTGGCAACCCGACACGTTGGTTTTTGTGAAGAAACCCGGTTCTCCGGTAACTGCCGATTATATCTCACTCGTCTCTGAAAACTTCGACCCTGCTTCACTTGCAAGTTGCGGTTATGACTTTGCAGACCAAGACGTAAGAGACTCATATCTGCGCAGAGTCACAGATTCGGTGGAAGGGTACTGGGAGATCTTCGACCGTACGCTCGAAGATGAAAAACTGCGTATGGGTGGTGACTACCGTCTGATGATAGCGGCGACAGGCAGCGACTACGCCATATATTATATGTCAGGGGCAGCGAAGAATCCTGACAAGTGGGCCGAGGGAGATATAAAGGGAAAGTTGACATCAGATGTCCACAAAAATGTATACGATGTGACATGGCTCGACCCCGCCGGAAATCCGATAGAGGGGGAGATAAAGGCACAATTCACAGCCCCCGATTTGCTCACTTTGCAGTTTGTGGACCAATCTTCGACACTAAGATTGAAGAAGCTGAAAAAACAGTAGCTCAACTTATTAACTATTAACTATTATTTAACACTTAGAGAACCGTGTTCTGGAACCAACTGATATGTGACAAGCGGCTGGGCATGGAGGAGTATCACGACGACCGTCACCACACGAGGTCGGACTTCCAGCGCGACTATGACCGCCTGATTTTCTCCTCCCCATTCAGGCGACTGCAAAACAAGACCCAGGTTTTCCCTCTGCCGGGTCATATCTTTGTGCATAACCGACTTACCCATTCGCTTGAAGTCTCCTCGGTGGGCCGTTCGTTGGGCCACGAGATAGCAATCAGACTCAAGGATAAATATGATGATGCGGAGCTGCACCGCAAGTTTGATGATATTCGCGACATAGTGGCGGCTGCATGTCTCTGCCACGACCTCGGCAATCCCCCTTTCGGGCATTCGGGCGAGAAGACCATAGCCACTTTCTTCAGCGAAGGGCCGGGTCAGCACCTCAAGCCGATGATGTCTGACCGCGAATGGTCCGACTGTGTCAACTTCGAGGGGAATGCCAATTCGTTCCGTCTGCTCACGCATCAGTTCAACGGTCGCCGCAAAGGCGGCATGGCCATGACATACAGTACATTGGCGAGCATCGTGAAGTATCCCTATACCTCGGCTCATGCCGGTGAGAAGGGCAAATTCGGTTTTTTTGCCAGTGAGGAGGAGATTTATCGCAAGGTGGCGGTGCAGTTGGGCATCCCGGAACTTTCGCCGGGCCGTTTCGCCAGGCATCCGCTCGTGTATATACTCGAGGCCGCCGACGACATATGCTACCAGATTATGGACATAGAGGACTCGCACCGCCTCGGCATACTCACAACCGACCGCGTCATAGAGCTGTTTCTCGGCTTTTTCGACGAAGACCGCAGCGAACGGATGCGCAAGGTGATGAGCGGCCTCTCAGACCCCAATGAGCAGATCGCATACCTCCGCTCCGGAGTCGTCGGCGAACTGGTGGAGGCCTCCGCCGAAGTCTTTATGCAATATGAACCGCAGATTATGGAGGGACGTTTCAATGGTACGCTCGTTGGCGGCCTGCCCGAACGGCTCTGCAACGCCTACAAGGCATGCTCAGCCACAGCGTGGCGCAAAATCTACAACGCGCCCATGGTGGTCGACATAGAATTGGCCGGCAACCGTATCATATCCTTCCTGCTCCAGACCCTGGTGGAGGCGGTGATGCACCCTGAGAAAAACTATTCCGGCCTGCTCTTCAACATCATACCGCAGCAATACGACGTGCGCGCCGAGAGAGTATATGAGCGAGTGCAGGGTGTGCTCGACCATGTCTCCGGCATGACCGACGTCTACGCCCTCGACCTCTACCGCAAGCTCAACGGCCACACACTGCCGGCAGTCTAACAAGTCCGACAGGTCCGACAAGTCCGGCAAGTCAGACAAGTCCGACAAGTCCAACCAATTAAAAAAGCAGATTATGAAGAAATCACTGATGATAATTATGGCGCTGCTCCTCGCGATTGCGGGGGTGGCGCAGGTTTACACCCCGGCTGAGATGCCCAACGTGCAGGTGGCCGACCGCAGTCAATATGTCTCCGACCCGGCCGGGCTGCTCCCGGCTGATGTCAAGGCGGAAGTGAACAGGCGCTTGGCCGCCTTGCGCAAGCAGACGTCGGTAGAGGCTGTGGTGGCGATACCTCCCGAAATCGGTGACATGGAGTCTGCCGAATGGTGCGAGAAGCTCTTTACAGCCTGGGGCATAGGCAAAAGCGACAAGGACAACGGTGTGATGCTGATGATATCACCCGGTTCGCGTAAGGCCTTCATAATGACCGGATACGGAGTGGAGGGTGCATTGCCCGACATTGCCTGCAAGAAGATAATCAACAGTGAGATAATTCCGGCCATGCGCGATGATGACCTCGCTGCGGCTGTGCTCGGAGCCACTTCCAAAATCTGCGCCGCGCTTACCGACCCGGCCGTGGCCGAGGAACTCCGCTCCGAGGAGTCTGACAATTTCGGCGCAGCCGTAGACTCGCTCGACCCTAAAGTGATATGGTTATTCATAAAGTGGGTGGCAGCCGTGATGTTTATCTTCGCATTTGTATGCTTCATAAAAGATTGCATTAAAGCACGCAAACGCCCCACCAACTATTCAAGGGCGATAATGTGGCGTTTGCATCTTGTGCCATATATCTGGTTTTCAATACTTTCGCTCGGCGCGGCGTTGCCATTCCTGCTGCTTGCTTTCTGGCAATATCGCAGCTGGCGTACCCGTCCGCTCAAATGCAGCACATGCGGAGCAAAAATGCGGAGGCTTCCTGAAGACAAAGACAACGAGCTGCTTTCACCCTCGCAAGATTTGGAGGAACGTCTCGACACGGTGGACTATGATGTATGGGAATGCCCGGAGTGCGGCACTGTGGAGCGCTTCCCGTTCAAGGTGAAGCAGACAAAATATACCGAATGCCCTGCGTGCCATACGATTGCCATGAGCCTTGAGTCAGACCGCACGGTGCATCCGGCCACCACCCGTCAGGAGGGTTATGGAGTGAAGACCTACGAATGTAAATATTGCGGCCACCGCACCGACAAGGGCTACCGCATACCGCGCAAGGAAGACCCGGCTGCCATAGCGGCGGCTGCGGCGGTGCTCGGCGCGGCAGCCTCACGCGGGGGCGGTGGCGGAGGCGCCTTCGGTGGAGGAGGTGGCTTCGGCGGAGGCTTCGGCGGCGGAGCCACAGGCGGAGGCGGCGCGGGAGGCAGCTGGTAGCCACTTTGCCGCAGCTGGTAGCCAAAGGGTGTTCCGTTTGCCGCAGCACTGCTGCGGCATTAAAACAATATTACACCTGATAATTTCGTTTCACTATTGTGAAATTTATCAGAAATATTATATACTCATCGCGGCTGCTCGCTCTCGCGGCGGTTATCCTTGCCTCCATGTGCCATTCGCTCATGCCTCAGGCGTTTGCGCGTCCGCAGCAGAAGGAGCTCAACCGTCCGTATGCCGACCTTAAGCGCTGGCATCTCGGTTTTTCGATCGGCATGTGCATGCAGGACCTCAAGTTTACCCACAATGGCCTCATCACCCCCGACGGCCAGCAGTGGTATGCTGAAGTGCCGGCATGGAATCCCGGCATCGACGTGCAGGTGCTCGCCGACTTGCGTCTGCATGAGTATTTCAACCTCCGCTTTTCACCAGGCATGGCTTTCTCTTTCAAGGATGTAGAGATGCGCGACTTTGTCTCAGGCACTACCCACCGCCAGAACGTGAAGAGCGTGTATGTGCTCTTGCCAATCGACCTCAAGATCTCCGGCATGCGTCTCCAGAACACTCGCCCTTACGTCACCGTGGGTGGCATGGGTTCGTTCGACGTGGGCAAGAAAAAGTCTGACTATCTGATGTTCAATACAGCCGACTTCTACCTCACGGTGGGTCTCGGTTGCGATTTCTATTTGCCTTTCTTCAAACTTAACCCCGAGGTGAAATTCTGTTTCGGTCTCGCTGACATATTGCGTCACAAGCGCCCCGACCTTGACGACAATCCCGACATGTTCAAGATGACGCAGTCGTTGAAGAAGGTCAAGTCTAACATGGTGATGATAACCTTCTATTTCGAATGATCAAGCAGCATACGATGTTCAAATCCTCAATCACCGGCTCCAATATGGGTGTGCGTAAGTCGTGGCTGTATGCACTCGTTGCGCTGATGCTGTGCGTGGTAGCGCCTCAGGTGTGTGCGCAGGGCGACGCTATGTTCACGCAATATTGGGCCGTGCCCACATACTACAACCCCGCCGAGGCCGGCTCGATCGACTTCGTGCGCATACGCGGCGGCGCCAAGTTGCAATGGCTCGGCATAAAGAATGCCCCGAAGTCCTTTCTCGGCTCGGCCGACATGCCGATTAAGCTCGGCAAGAAGCATCGTCTCGGCGTAGGGGCGCTCTTCAACCAGGAGTCTATCGGCCTTTACCGCAACATGCTCGTGGGCGTGCAGCTCAACTATCGGCTCAACTGGCTCAAGGGCGTGTGGAGCTTCGGCCTCCAGCCTGCATATTACGATACAAAGTTCAAGGGCTCAGATGTCTACATACCGGAGGGTGACGACTTCCACCAGCCCGACGACCCGGAACTCCCGTCGAGCGACGTGTCGGGCAACGCCTTCGACCTCTCGGCCGGGGTGTCTTACACCCACAAATACTTCACACTCGGCATATCCGTGCTCCATATCCTCGAACCCACCGTCACCATGGATGGAGACGAGGGGGGCGGTGACAGCGAGGGAGTGGAGTTTCAGGCCACTCTGCCGCGAATGGCCTATTTTACAGCCCTTGGCAATATTCCCCTCAAAAACACGTTATTTTCATTGCAACCCTCCCTGTTGGTACGCACTGATTTCAGCCGCTTCACAGCCGAGGCAACCATGAGGGCTACCTACAACCGATTTCTTTCGTTCGGCGTCGGCTACAGGTATAAGGAAGCGGTCAGCGCGATGATTTCGGCTGAGTTCAAAAATTTCTTTATCGGCTACGCCTACGACTACCCTCTGTCGGCCTTAGGCAAGGCCTCCTCCGGCAGCCACGAGGTGGTGATAGGATACAATGTAAAACTCAACTTCGGTGAGAAAAACAAAAACAAGCACCGATCTATCAGAATAATGTAGCGACTATGAATATGCGCAGAAATATAAGAAACATAATGTCATATCTGAAGCCCGGCACCCTTTGGCGCGGTGCCTGCATAGCCTGCGTGGCGGTGAGCCTCGCTGCGATTCTCTCTTCATGCACCGGCGTGCGCCGCTCTGTGGCCGGTGGCGAGGTGACCGGCATCGGCGGTTCGTCGTTTGCCGAGCCCACCCCCTACGGCATGGTGCTTGTGGACCGTGGCTCGATAGCCATGGGCCCCGCTGCCGATGACTCCGTGGCCGGCATTCGCAAGAACGGTCGCGGCGTATCAATCGACTCGTTCTGGATGGACGAGACCGAGATCACCAACTCGAAGTATAAGCAGTTCGTATTCTGGGTGCGCGACTCCATAATCCGCGAGCGTCTCGCCGACCCCGCTTTCGGCGGCAACGAGGAGTTCAAGATTGAGGAGGATAAGGAGGGCAACCCCATCAAGCCTTATCTCAACTGGAGCAAGGCGATACCTTGGCGCAACCCCAACGAAGATGAGGAGCGTGCCATACAGAGCGTGTATCGCACCAACCCCATCACCGGCCAGCGCGAGCTCGACCCGACTCAGATGAACTATCGTTATGAGATTTACAACCATTCGGAGGCCGCCAAGCGCCGCAACCGCGTCGACCCGGAGTTGCGTGAGTATAACACCGACCTACCTACACCCACCGACCTCCCCGTAATCTCGAAAGATACTGCCTATATGACTGAGGAGGGCCGCATAGTGCGCGAGACCGTGACGCGTCCGCTCACCGGCGACTTCGACTTCCTCAACACTTACATTGTCAACGTCTATCCCGACACCACTGCCTGGATCAACGACTTTGACAATGCCTACAATGAGCCATACACGCGCATGTATTTCTCTCATGCCGGTTACAATGATTACCCCGTGGTGGGAGTGAGCTGGGAGCAGGCAAACGCCTTCGCCAACTGGCGCACAGACTATCTGAAGCGTTCGCTCGGCAAGGAGGGTGTATATATTGAGCCTTATCGCCTCCCCACTGAGGCCGAATGGGAATATGCAGCTCGTGCCGGCAACTCGGAGAGCGCTTACCCCTGGGAGGAGACCCTCCCTATGGATGAGCGTGGGTGCTTCTATGCCAACTTCAAGCCGCGAGAGGGCGACTTCGTGCGCGACGGCCATGTGATTACGTCGCAAGTCGGCACATTCAGCCCCAACGACTTCGGCCTCTATGATATGGCTGGCAATGTGTCGGAGTGGACTTCGACTGCCTACACCGAGAGCATCGACAAACTCACATCGGACCTCAATCCCGAATATCGTTACAATGCCGCCAAGGAAGACCCTTACAAGATGAAGCGCAAGATAGTGCGCGGCGGCAGCTGGAAAGATGCCGCCCCCAACATCCGTTCGGACCTCCGCCAGTGGGAGTATCAGAACGAACAGCGTTCATACATCGGCTTCCGCTGCGTACGCTCGCAGATCGGTTTCGCCCGTGGCACAAAGAAAAAGGGGAAATAACGTTTAAATTAAGAAATACTTTACCGCAAATGGTTAAGATCAGAAACTACGCCAACGGCATAGAGCGCTTTCTGCATGGTCAGAAGGGCCAGCGCTTCTTCAACTTCGCATACTCAATAGGTGCGGCAATCGTGATTTGGGGTGCACTCTTCAAGATTCTTCACCTCCCCGGTGGCAGCACACTGCTCTGCATCGGCATGGGCACTGAGATTGCGATGTTCATCCTCACCGCTTTCGACCGTCCTCCCAAGGAGTACGCGTGGGAAGATGTTTTCCCCGTGCTCGACAGCAAGAATCCCGATGACCGTCCCGACTTCTCGGGCGGCGGAGGTGGTGTCATAGTGAATGGCGGAGCCATCGCAGTTGACTCCGATGCCTTAGGCGAGGCGCAGGCAGGAGGCCAGCCTATGATGCAAGGTGGTGCTGTGGGTGTTTACGGACCCGGATATGCAGTGACCGACCCTGCCGTCAACATAGAGGATGCCGAGAGCCTTGCCGATGCTTCTCACGCTTACTTGGAGCAGATGCAGGGCATTGCAGAGCAGCTCGGTCGCCTCAACGAGACCACCGAAGCTCTCAACAATGTGACACAGACTCTCCTTGGCTCATACCAGGCCATCACACAGAACTCTGAGAATGTGTCAGCCAATTCAAAGGGCTATGTGGACCAGATGGAGAGCCTCAACCGCAATATCGCCGGTCTGAACACTATCTACGAGATTCAGCTCAAGAGCATAAGCTCTCAGCTTGAGAGCATCGACCGCGTGAACCGCGGCCTGAAGGATATCCGCGACATGTACGACAAGGCCGCTAACGAGTCTTCGCGCTATTGCGAGGAGACCGAGAAGATGGCCCGCTACATGAAGCAGCTCAACCAGGTGTATGAGAAGATGATCACCGCCATGACAATCAACATGGCCAACCCGATGATGGGTGGCGCGGCTGCCGCTTCGGCACCGCAGGTCAACCCGTTTGACGAATCTTCAAGAAACCAGTAACGCACTTAACGCACTTAACGCACAAGTAAATGGCAGGAGGTGGAAATAATGTGGCGCGTATGTCGCCCCGCCAGAGGATGATCAACCTGATGTATATCGTCCTCACGGCTATGCTGGCTCTGAATGTGTCGAGCGATGTGCTCAACGGTTTCAGCCAGGTGCAGGAGGGCATACACCGCACCAACCTTAATATGTCGGCCCGCAATGAGGTGCAGTTCCAGTATCTTGAGGACCTGTACGGACGCAACCCCGAGAAGGCCGGCATATGGTATCAGAAGGGGCAGGAGCTGCATAAACGCTCCAACGACCTCTACAACGAAATAGAGAACTTCAAGATTGCGATTGCAAAAGCTGCCGATGGGTCTGATGGTGACTATCGCAACATAAAGAATAATGACGACTTGGAGGCGGCTTCGGTGACGATGCTTAATCCGGCCACCAACCGCGGGCGCAAGCTCCGCACCGACCTCGAGGCTTATCGCTCTTATGTGACTTCGCTCATAGCAGACACTGCCAAGAAGGCATCGGTCATTGAGATGCTCTCCACCAAGGTGTCCAACCGCCGTGGTGAAGTTGGCGCTGTGAGCTGGGAGGGAAAGATGTTTGACAACATGCCCTCGGTGGCGGCTGTAACCTTGCTCACCAAGCTCCAGAACGATATCCGTCAGGCTGAGTCGGAGGCTATGTCGAGTCTTATAACCAATGTGGATATCGGTGATGTTCGCGTCAACGAACTCAACGCTTACGTCATCCCGAATTCCAATATGATAATACGTGGCGGCAAATATTCAGCCAACATTGTGCTGGCCGCAATCGACACCACGCAGCGTCCTGCGGTGTATATCAATGGCGCGAAGCTCAACAACCCCAACGGTTTGTATGAGTTTGTGCCGGGCGCGGTAGGTACTCACGAATTTTCCGGATATATCGAAGTGGCAAAGGGCGATGGCTCTCTCGACAAGCGACCGTTCAAGTCGAGTTATACCGTGATTGAACCTATGGCCACGATATCGCCAACTATGATGAATGTGCTCTATGCCGGCATCGCCAACCCGATCAGCATCTCGGTGCCCGGTGTGCCGATGAATGCAGTCTCGGCCACGATGACCAACGGCACCTTGACACGCAACGGCGACCTCTGGGTGGCTCATCCCGGCAAGGTCGGTTCGGAGGCGGTGATTTCAGTCACCGCGCAGATGGAGGGGCACAGCATGAATGTCGGCTCTATGACATTCCGCGTGCGCAAGCTCCCTGATCCTACGGTGTATCTCCCTATTAAGGATGGCTCCGGCAATACAGTGCATTACAAAGGCTCGCCCAAGCGTATATCCAAGGCTGCCCTTATGAGCGCCGAGGGTCTCGGGGCTGCCATCGACGATGATATACTTAATGTCAGCTACACGGTGGTGTCGTTCTCCACGGTCTTCGTGGACCAGATGGGCAACTTCATACCTGAGGTCTCCAACGGCTCGCACTTCTCGCAGCGACAGAAAGACCAGTTCAAGCGACTCAAGCCGGGCAAGAGCTTCTTCATCAGCAATGTGAAGGCCAAAGGCCCTGACGGCATAACACGCGACATCTCCCCTATGGAGGTGGCACTCAACTAATCATGAATCGTTTTCAAATATGAAATTATATCGTAAAATACTCATGTTTGCGGCCTTGGCCGCTGTGACGGCTGCCGGTGTCGCGCAGGTCGAAAGTAATGCCGGAGGCGTGCGCAAGCGTTCCGACAAGGATAAGCGTGCGCAGAAGTCGCAGACCGGTGTCACCGACCGTATGCAGGATTTCTTCACCGCCAAGGAGTCGCACGATGCCGACATGCAATATATGCGTGAGATCTATCGTCAGCTCGACCTCACCAAGCCTGAGAATACCCCACTCTATTATCCCGAGGATGTTATCGACGGTCAGAAAAACCTTTTCCGGCTCATGCTCGACCTCGTGGTGAGCGGTGAGGTGCCGGCTTATGAGTATCTCGATGGCCGCGAGATTTTTACCGACGAATATAAGGTGAAAGTGGGGGAGATGCTCGACCGTTTCGGCATTTATGCCGAAACGGCTAAGGGCTCCACTGAGAAGAATCCCAAGTATCAGATAGAGGAGGCGGATGTGCCCACGAGCCAAGTGCTCAATTATTATATACTGGAGAAATGGGAGTTTGACCGCCGCAGCAACCGCATGAAGACGCGCGTTGTGGCAATCTGCCCGGTGCTAAACCGTATGGGCGACTTCGGTGGTGAGGCGAAGTACCCGATGTTCTGGGTGAAATATGACCAGCTCCGTCCGCACCTCTCGCAGCAATATGTCTTCCTCAGCGACGACAATAACCTGCCGCAATATTCGCTCGACGATTATTTCAACCTCGGCATGTATGACGGTGAGATATATAAGACGCGCAACTTGCGTAATCTCTCGATGAACCAGATGTATCCTGACCCAGACGACCTGAAGCGGGCGCAAGACAGCATCGACAACCGCCTTCACAACTACGGCAAGGAGATGTGGGTGCCGACACGAGAGGAATATTTGGCTCAGAAAGAGCGCGAGGAAGAGATTGCCAAGGCATTGGCTGCTGGCGACACAATCCCCGACCGCACCGTGGTGAGCGACAAGCAGGTGACCGAGACAAAGAAATCGACCCGCAGGTCCACTCGCAAGCGCGGCGCGAAGAAACCGAAAGTAAGCTCAAGCAAACCGAAAAGCTCAGGGGTTAACAGTAACGCCACCAAGTCAGTGCGCCGACGCAAGAAATAAGGATAAAAGTATAAAACAATAAGAGAAAAGTAACAAGCAATAGCCTGTGACCAAAAAGTCAAAGGCTATTGTTTTTTTAGTAAACCCAAAATAATTCGCCAACTCCAAAACAAAGATGCGAAGCACCGGGGGAGGAGGAGCCTCCGGCGACGACTGCAGAGAAATAGTTGCATCGCGCACTGGGGGAAAGGAGGCGCCGCCGACGTCGGGAAGCAACAATATCGAAAAAATGAACATCGTCAAGTCGAGACCGCGTCCGACTTCCGCTTGCGTTCCGCAACACATAGAGGGCGAAGCCCGAAATGTCTGCCTGCGTTCAGACCAAAGGAAAAATAAAAGAGTTCCGCGAAAGTTCCGCGCTCAAAACTGCGCCGAAGGCGCGTTCCGCGTTCAAAATAATTTAAAGGTCCCAAAGAGCCAAGAGCAAAAATATGTGCCGGCGAGGCCGGCTATGTGTCGCGAAGCGACCCTGTCTAAAAAAAACGCAGACATCATTGTTCCTTCGTGGCCAAACATCTTCTATATAGAAGAGAGTGCGTCATGGGAGCTGACGGTTTATCCAGACGGCTCAGACGAAGCATTGTCGGTAGTGCAGACTCTCAGCGGAACCGAGATAATTAACAATAAGCAATATATGAAGTTGATGTCATCTGTAAACGGTGGCGAAAGTAAGGTTATATCCTATTTAATATAGATGGAACGGATAGGAGAATATGGGCACTCGATCCGAATGATTTAGATAGAGGAGAGCGATTGATATATGCCTTTTTGAGAGGTGGAAATATGACCGCTGCTATCAATTGGAAAGGGGAAATGTCCGAATGCGATTATTACGTATATCCGCAAACTGCTTTCGGTACCGACTTCAAAGTGGAACAGCCATGTAAATTTTTGAAGCTTATTAAATACAACGTTTACAGTGTAGATGAGAACGACAAGCGTACGCTAATTGGTGATGTGGAGTGGATTGAAGGAATTGGTAACATTACAGGCTTGCTCAATCAATTATATTGTGTGGACAATTCGGATAAAGTTATTCTCCGAAAGATGCACTCAACGCATGATGGCTTGATTTACGATGCAGCCCTTGCCGATGTAGAACAGATTGAAGCTACAGAGGAAAAAACTGTCACTGCGATATTCAATATTCGTGCTGTTCAAATCCAAGACTTCGAGCCGGGAATTAACATCGTGAAATACTCAGACGGCACAGTCGAGAAAGTGGTAAAATAAGGTGCTTCGTCAGAATGAAGCCAAGAAATCGCTCTCTTTATGAATCTTTCAAAAGGGGTTGCGAAAAACAATGTTGTATAACATATTTATAAATCGGTGGGTGCGTTTTGCAATAAAAAAGCGCATCCACCTTTGTTTTGCAACCGATTGAATTGCAAAATGATAATAAAATAGTGAGGCTAAACAAAAATAAAACAACAATAAATTTGTTAAAAATTACGTGTAAATTTGCATAATATGTTTAAAAATTTTAAATTTGCAAATACTACATGAAGTTGTTTCCCTTTTGTCATTTTGAACACACGATACAATAAAACAATATCGAAATGCCAAAAGCCTTACAACTTAGGTATTCGCAGAAGACAAAATAGGTTGAATCAAGTCCCTCGAAAGTGGGGGCGTCCAAAACAAACAATCATTACAAATAATAACTTTTCTAACTTTTTAAGGTATGAGAAAACTCTTTTTAATCTTGATGACGCTATGCGCGGTCACATGGTCAGCGATGGCCCAGACTCGCCATATAAGCGGCACAGTGCTTGACGCGGCGAACAATGAGCCGCTGATAGGCGCCACAGTCATGCCTATCGGAGGTGGCCAAGGTGTTGCCACTGACGTGGACGGCAATTTCTCCTTAAACATACCGGATGGGGTGAAATCCGTCAAGGTCAGCTATGTCGGATATAAAGAACAGACAGTTCCGGTGTCAAGCCAGATGGTTGTTCGCATGGCATCCTCTTCGACTGATCTTGATGATGTCGTGGTCGTTGCATATGGTACAGCCAATAAGGAGTCTCTTACAGGTTCAGTCGCAGTGGTGGGTGCCAAGGAAATTGAAGACCGCCCCGTGACTTCTGTCACGAGCGCTCTCGAGGGTTCCGCTCCCGGTGTGAACGTCAATAGTTCATCGGGTTATCCCGGCTCTGCTCCTTCAATCCGTATCCGTGGTTACAACTCGTTTAATAGCAGCGCTATGAGCCCCCTTTACGTGGTCGACGGTATTGTTTACAATGGTGATATCGCCGATATCAACCCCGCAGACGTGGAGTCGATGTCAGTGCTTAAGGATGCTGCATCTTGTGCTCTTTATGGTAGCCGTGGTGCAAACGGTGTGGTGCTTATCACTACCAAGAAGGCAAAAGGTCAGGGCAAAGTGGACGTTAACGTTCAGATGAACTGGGGTGCCTATGGTCTCGCACTTCCTCTCTACGACCGTCTCGGCGTTAAGGACTGGATGCAGGCATCACTCAGAGGTCTCGCCAACGGTGACGTATACAACAGCAACGGCACCATGACTTATGAGGATGCGGCAAGGGCGCGTGCAACTACATTCGTAAATGACTATCTTAAAGGTGGCAATATCTTCGGTCATCAGGATGAAAATGGTAATTGGGTTCCTGTTGAAAGCTACGAAGTGTTCAACGAGCAGGGTTTGATGAATGCAGGCGTGCGTGCGTTGCCCGGTTACAATGACCTTAACTGGTGGGATGCAATCACCCGCACTGGTACTCGTCAGGAGTATAACATCAATGCAGCAGGTGCAACCGACAAATTCGATGCTTTCGCATCAGTTGGTTATCTCAAGCAGGATGGTTATGTGCTTAATACCGACTTCGAGCGTTTCACCGGTCGTTTCAATGCAAACTATAATCCGGTAAGCTATTTCCGCGCAGGTATGAACCTCGCCGGTTCTTATTCTTCCGGTTCGGTGGCCAATGCTTCAAATCAGGGTGCTGTCACCAACCCGTTCCTTACGATGTTCTATGCACCCGTGCGTCCAATCTATGCGCACAATGAGGATGGCTCGATTGTACTCGATGACCTTGGCCATAAAGTTTATGCCGTTACGGGTGGCCTCAACGATGGTGGTAACCTTATCCAAGGCACAAAACTGAATAAGATTAGCAACAAGACTCTCTCACTCGATGCTTCTATTTATGGAACTGCAATACTTCCTTACGGCTTCGAAGCTACAGTAAGAGGTAGCATGTTCAGAAGCAAGCAGGATTACAACGACTACTCCAACAATAAGGAGGGTTCGCAGAAAGATGTCGGTGGTCTTGACCGCGATTACATGTCAATATTCAATTATAGCTTCTCTCAGTCTTTGAATTGGAGCCATGAATATGGCGCAAACCACATAGACGTGTTGCTGCACCATGAGAATTACAAGGTTGAGACAGAAGAGTCTTATTTCCGTCTCTCAGGTCAGAAACTCGACAACCGCTATGACCTCTCTAACTTTAATGAAATCACAAACTTTGTAGAGCAGATTTTAGGTTATAACACTGAGTCTTATCTTGGTCGCGTTCGCTATAACTACGATCAGAAATATTTTGCTGAGTTCTCGCTCAACCGTGATGGTACTTCTCAGTTCCACAAAGACCACCGTTGGGGTACATTCTGGTCGGTAGGTGCAAGCTGGATTATCTCTAAGGAGAAATTTATGCACAACCTTGATTGGCTCAACTACTTGAAACTGCGTGCAGCTTACGGTACCACAGGTAACAACCAGGCTTGCTCATATTACAACTATTTGACTCTTTTCTCATTCGGTTCTACAGGTGTGCTTCAGCTCGACCAGCTCGCTGCTCCTGACTTGAAATGGGAGTCAACCAACACCCTTGACCTCGCTCTCGAAGGTTCGTTGTTCAATGACCGTTTCAACTTCTCTGTAGGTTTCTTCGACAAGAGAAATGCTGACCTTATCTACAGTCTCACCAAACCATTCTCAGGTGGTACTACCAACAATGGTGGTGCACTTCCATCCATCCTTACCAATATCGGTGAGATGCAGAACTACGGTTGGGAGCTCCAGTTTGGCGTGGATATCATCCGCAACCAGAATGTGACTTGGGATTTCAATATCGATGCTTCGTTCATTACCAATAAGATCAAGAAGCTTCCTAATGGACGTGATCTCCCGAACCAGGGCTATTTCATCGGTAAGAGCCGTTATGAGAAATATACCTACGAATGGGCAGGTGTTGACCAGCTTACAGGTCGTTCACTTTACTACATGAACCCGAACTCTCCCGACTTCTACAGCTATAATGAAAACGGTAAGAAGGAGTATAACCAGGCTCTGTGGAATCAGAAAGTTGCTGCTGCCAAGAATGCTAACGCATATGTGGAAATCGATGGCGTGCCTTATACTTACGACACAGTTCATGCAGGTCGCAAGCTCATGGGTTCCGCTCTGCCGGTTGTATTCGGTTCGTTCGGTTCAAATGTCAGCTGGAAGGGTCTACGTTTCGGTATGCTCTTCACTTACAGCCTCGGTGGCAAGGTTATGGACAACAACTACCAGAGCCTCATGTCATTCTCAAAGCAGGGTGCGGGCGCACTTCATAAGGATGTGCTCAAAGGTTGGAAGCAGGCTCCCGAAGGCATGACAGCCGACAGCCCCAACCGTATCGACAAGAACGGCATTCCTCAGATCAACGGTGAGAATGGCGGCTACAGCACTCAGGAAAGTTCACAGTATCTGATTGGTGCAGACTACCTCTCACTCAAGAATCTCAGTCTCTCGTATGATCTTCCCCGCAAGTGGGTGAACGCTCTCAAGCTTCAGAATATCAACGTAGGCTTCCAGATGGAGAATGTATTCATCGCAACTCGCCGCAAAGGCCTCAACTCTATGTCAACTGCAGGTGGCACAGTGGGTAGCACAGGCGCTTACTATCAGCCGGCAAGAACCTATACCTTCCAGCTCGGCGTGAGATTCTAATCAAATGGTTATATATTTAATAGCGTATTCAAATGAAAATTAAATCAATATATATTGCAGGAATCGCATTGGCTACAGCCGGCTTGCTTACCGGGTGCTCGAGCGATTATCTGGACGTGGCACCCAAAACTGACGTGTCTGACACTTCTCTTGGTGATCCGTCGGTTGCCAAAGGCCTTGTGGACGGCATGTATGAGGCCATGAATACTCAGTATTCCAGACTCTCGATGAATAATACCAACGTCGGTGAGGCTTCAATAAATATGTTCTGCGGTGAACTCTGCGGCATGGACTATAATTCGGCATTCCTCCCCAATTATTGGACATCGATCAATCTTGAGAATGGTTACGTGGTGTTGTATCCCTGGATGTATTATTACAATATCATCAATCAGGCCAACTATCTTATCAAGGCTATTCCCGGCACAGGTGACTCGCATGAGAATGTAGACAGCGAGCTGCTTTTCTACAAGGCTCAGGCTTATACAATGCGTGCCCACGGTTATACAAAACTGCTGCAGTTCTTCGGCCAGCGTTGGGAAGATTCTGACAACGGTGAGGCTTATTGTATCGTGCTCCGCACGGAGCCGGGCACTGATCCTACTCCCCTTGTCACTATGAACGAAGTGTTCAAGGTAATCTATGAGGATTGCGACAACGCCGTGAAGCTTTATGAGGCATGCGGCATGCAGAGAAGCAACATGTGGGAAGCCAATGCAGATGTTGCAAATGGCATCTGGGCTCGTGCGGCTCTCATCAAGCATGACTGGCGCACTGCCGCCGTTAAGGCTGCTGCTGCCCGCAAGGCTTACACTATCATGGACGATAAGGATCTCTATAATGGATATGTGTCTCAGACTTCAGAGACAATGTGGAGCATGAATCCTGACTTTGTCACCACATACTACTGGTCTTGGGGTTCTCTCTATTCCTGCAACGGCGGTTATGTTGAAAACTGGGACCAGGGTGCCGGTGCTATCAATATTGATCTTTATAACAAGCTTGATGCAAATGACAAGCGTCGCGCTTTCTTCTGGATGCCTGACAAACTCAAGGCTATAAGGAGTTCACAGAACCCAGGCAAGATCAAAGAGTCTGATTTCTGGAATCCGAAAATGGTCAACGAGCTCAACTTCCTCAACATGTCTTCGACCAATATTTACAATAAGAAAGACAAGCAGGGTTTTGGTATGCTTAATGTTGTGGCATATTGGCTCAATGACTATTACTTGAATGTCTTCACCGGTGATAGAAATCTCATTGCAAACAAGAGTGGCCTGTATAACCTTTGCACCATTAAGCAGAAATCTAACAATAACAAGCGTGACGTACGTTTCAAACTTCCCGAAGGTGGCGACCACTTTGTTGAGCCGTTCCCCGTGCAGTTTGGTGCGCAGTGCAAGTTCTGGTCAATCCAGCCTTATGGCAATATGGAGTTCCCCTGGATGCGTGCATCAGAGATGGCACTTACCGAAGCTGAGGCTTATTACCATCTGAATGAACCCGGTAAAGCAATTACCGCTCTCTCGGCTGTGCAGTCTAAGAGAATCCCGAACTATTCATGCAACAAGAGTGGCGATCAGCTCTTGGATGAGATCCGTACAGCTCGCCGTATTGAACTCTGGGGCGAAGGCTTCAACTTTACCGACATCAAGCGTTGGAATATAGAGCGTACACGTCGCGTCTGGGTTGCAAATGATGTTACTTCAGGTAATGTTCCCAAGTCTGAATGGTCCGGATATGACGAAGCTGGTATGCGCAAGCTTTCATCTACCAAGTACTGCAACGGTTGGAGGTTCACTATTCCGGCGTATGAGTATCGTTACAACGATGCTATAGACCTCGGTAAGTTGAAGGTTATCTCTAATGATTAAATTCAGTACCTGCTTATAGGCATTGTCCGAAAGGGGCAATCATCCTATAAGATAATCAGGATAAAATGTAAATAAATCCCGCAAATAAATCCCGCAATTTTTTTGCGGGATTTTTTTGCATATATAAGATATTTTTTATTACTTTGCGAATATACAATTCAAAGTGTCAGTTGATTTTTATGTATTATCCGCATGGCACAGTATCAATCTAACAATCAATCTAACAGATACAAATCAGTACATATGATGAAAAAATTATTGTTAACACTTACGGTGGCAGCAGTCACCGGAGTTGCATCGGCAGCTCCTATATCGCCCGAGGCAGCATTGGGAAGATTGCATTCCGACGGTCCCTCCAAAGCAAGGGCAATGCATGACCTTGTTTTGTCCAGGACTCTTTATACAGCCAACGATGTTGCTGCTGCATATATATTTGTCCCTTCCAATTCCAAAGGTTTCACCATATTGAGTGCTGATGATGCGATAGCTCCTGTGATTGGATATTCTGATAGCGGCAATATCGATGTTGACAATCTGCCACCGGCTATGGAGTGGTGGATCGGCGAATGTTCCCGTAAGGCAAGGACCCTTCAGGCATTAGGCCGCCAAGAGGCTAACGTCAAGGCTTTGTCGGGAATGGAGGCTGTGCAGCCTCTCTGCAAGACTGTGTGGAATCAGGATGCCCCCTATAATGATGATTGCCCGAATGTGAAGGGTGTAAAGGCCCCCACAGGTTGTGTGGCTACATCTATTGCTCAGGCCATGAAGTATTTCAATTATCCTGAGGTTGGCACAGGCTCTATCTCTTATGTTGATCAGAAATCCTTGGTTAAGAGGACCATGGACTTCTCTCGCACTAAGTTCAAATGGGATTTGATGCTCGATAATTATAGCAGAGGAGATTATACAGATGATCAGGCAGGTGCAGTGTCAAAGTTGATGAAGGCTGCCGGTTATGCTGTCCAGATGGGTTATGGTGCTGATGTCTCAGGTGCCCAAAGTTGGAGAATCCCCTTGGCCCTTATTGATTATTTCGGTTATGACAAGGGCACATATTATACTGAGCGTTCACTCTACAGCTCTGATGAATGGACCCGCATGATTTATGACAACATCAAGAATATAGGTCCGGTCATTTATGACGGGTCCGCCATCGAGGGTGGACACTCGTTTATATGCGACGGTTATGACGGCAACGGCTATTTCCATTTCAATTGGGGATGGGGTGGCATGTCTGACGGATACTATGTGCTCGATTCTCTTCTTCCCGGCTCTCAGGGTATAGGCGGTGCAGGCGAGGGTGGTTTCAACTACAGCCAGGGAGCTGTGCTCGGCATGCGCAAGCCTGTTGAAAATTCTCCTGTGAATTATGACCGTCTGAAAATCAGTGGTACAGTTGATGCTAAACTTTCGGGCAATGATTTGGTGGTAAGTGTCATAGGTGGAGAGTATAATATAGGTAGCGGAAATGTGTTCACCGGCTGGGGTAACGGTTCATTCAAACCGATCAATGTGTCGGTGGGTGTCTCTTTTGCTTCGGTAAATGCTCCCGCTTCACCTGTAAAGCAGGTTCAGGGCAAGTTGGTCTCCAATTTCAGCGGCACGGAAATTGAAAGTATAGTGCTTGGAGCATATTCGATATTAACTGATTATTCCGCTTCATTCCGTATGCCGGAAGGCTTGGCCGACGGTGATTACAAGGTAACTCTCGTGTGCCGTCAGAATAACGTCGAAAATGCACCATGGCTCCCTGTATTCGCACTTTGGGGATATGAGAATTATTGCATGGTCAATGTGTCGGGAGGTAAGTACACTGTAAGCAATGTCAAACAACCTGTGATAAAGGTTGAAAACTGCGAGTTTATGTCTCCCCTCTATGTGGGTCGTGACGCTTTCTTGAAATGCACATTTAAAAATGATAATGACTCTCAGGTAACGCTCAGCTACATACCTGTGCTCATCCGCGATAATGCCGTGCAATATCAGTGTGATTATATGCTGGTCACGGTAGATGCAGGTCAGTCCATGACTAAGGAGATGAAGCTCAAGTTCTATGCAGTAGGTCAAAACACCGGTGTCGGAACTTATACTTTAGGATTCATGGATATGATATCCGGAAAGCTTATCGGCACCTATGGCGACTATGAGATGACCAGTGTCTCCGGTGCGCTTAAGGTGAGCGTGGAGAGTTTTGAAGTCAAAGGTGCATCGCAAAAAGATGTTACCGTAGGTACGCGTACTTTCAAGGATACATATGTGGTGAGTGGTACCACAGATGTTGATGTCTTTATGAAATATCTTGTAGAGTCCGGCTATCTTGATTATAATGTGAAATTGGTGCTTGCCGCATATGATGTCAATACCAACAAGTTCGTAACCAATCCTGACCCCATATATGAAAACAAACCCTATATCGGGGCCGGGCATTCGGCAGAAGCGGCAGTCACTGTTGATATGTCACATAAAGACCTTACTACCGTATATCGCGTTAACGCAGGTTATGTAGTTTCCGGCAAGACTACTGGTATCGGCACTATTTATTTCGCGTTTGACCTCTCCGGGGTAGATGACCTCGAGGTTGATGCCGCCGGCGAAGAAGCTGTGTATTACAATCTGCAAGGTGTACGTGTGGATAATCCGGTGAAAGGTCAGCTTCTTGTGCGCCGTAAAGGTGCCGTTGCCGAGAAGGTCGTATTTTGATAATCTGACCGAGTGCTGAGTAATAAGTCTGGATATCAAGTCAGAATAAAAAATATTTAAAAAGATTGAAATAAGTTTGCAGAATTAGTTTTTTTTATTAATTTTGTAATCATGTGTTAAAGAAGTGTGATGTAGCATAACATCACACTTCTGAAGAAGAAAAATGTTAACGTGGTATGTAAATACCGTACGTGCATTCAGATGACAGGTTAATTACACGTCATAGAGATAATTATTACAAATCAATCAATAATATTAACTAAAAATTCTAAGTATGAAGAAAATTTACGTTGCAGCGGCCGTTGCCATGGTATTTGGAGCCTCCACCGCTGCTGCAAATCTCCAGTACAAGGGTGATGTGAAACAGGCGTTGCAGTCCACTCCTCAGTTCGCAGTGGCTGACGAAGAGGGTAACGGTATGCGCAAGGCTGTGGCAGAAGGCCTGCAGCAGGGTGTTAATATGTATTCATGGACATATTATACAGCATATCAAACAAACGATGGCCAGGTTGTCGAAGAATGGGTGACTGAATCTGTAGAAGTGGAACTTCAGGGTACAAAAGCAATCATTTCAGGTTTCATGGATCTTTCTCCTGTTATAGGTACCTACGATAGCACCAATAAGACTATTACAATTAAATCTCAGGATCTTTTTTATACTGCTCAAGGCGGTGAACATTTCCGTCTCTACTGTTGGAATTACGTGCCGAGTCCAGCTGACCCTAACAAGAGGATTCGTCAGGAGGGTGATGTCGTGCTTAAATATACTCCTGAAGGTGTTAAGCTTACAATGAATTCTACAGGTGAGACTTATCAATGGGGTGTAGGTGGTTTCAGCTCTGAGACTAATGTGGCTATGTGGATTTCTCTTCCGTCAATTGTTGATCAAGAACGTGGATACATGTTTGCTGAAATGTGCTTCTTTGGCGATGTTCCTTCTTCTTGGGGTGAGGCTAACGAACAATTCGTTTACAACGCTTCTGAGTGGAAAGACCTTGGCAATGCCAAGTTCAAAGATGGTTGGATGCAGCCCATCTTTAATGGAGAAATTCCTGAATATGAAGTGAAGTGCCAGCAGAACAAAAAGAATCCTAACCGCATACTTCTCGTAGATCCTTATAGCTCAGGCTTCTTCGCTGAACTTGGCCTTCCCGCTAATTCAGGTTTCATTCAGTTCGATATTACCAATCCTGAAGTTGTACTCGTAGTGCCTTTCACAAATGCAGCTATGCAGTTCGCCAACATTATCAATGGTGCACCCGAAGGTGCTTATTTCAACATGACTAATGCTGAGGGCATGAAGATTATGGTTGATGGCTTCTCGTATGAGGAGGTGATTGAAGAAGCTGAGGATTTTGGTGATGAACTCCCCACTCTGGTAAATGGTGTAATCACTATTCCGCAGTGCCGCATTCAGGTTCCCAACGAGCTTGGAGTCGGTAATGTTTGGTCACAGCTTTATGGCGGTCTATTTGACGATGACACAGATCCTATTAATGATGACTTGATGCGTGCCACCATCACAATCCCCGCACTCGCAGGTGTTGAAGGTATCATCGCAGACGCTGAGAACGCTCCCGCTCGCTACTTCAACCTCCAGGGTATGGAAGTTGCTAACCCCGAAGCTGGTCAGCTCGTGATCAAGAAAGAGGGTAGCAAGACTACTAAGATGATCGTTCGCTAATCAAACTTAGCAAAAACTAAATACAATAAAAGTCCACTCATCGGGTGGACTTTTATTGTATCACCATCTCCTGCGTTGGTACAGTTGGCGGATTTTTGCTGGTGTAAACGGCCCAAACTCCGCGACACATCGGTTTAATCCCTGATTTTATCGGGG
>CAJTYC010000006.1 GCA_910584185.1 uncultured Muribaculaceae bacterium | reverse complement strand
AATAGAGTCTAATAAATCGCACTCAAGCCGGTCTCACACAAGGGAGTACTTCAGTTCACCATCTTCTATTGAAGTATCGGGTTCAATTGCATAGCTGCCTGTAGGTCTGCCGAGATATAGCCGCGAGGGTTTGCAACCCTCAAATACTTCCAAGTCTGCCCAAGGGTTATTGATGATGAGACTACTTGTTCCGTAACCTTCTTTCACAGGAATGAGGGGCTGCTCTGAGTCGCAGAGCTTGATATATTCTATATCCTTACAACTCTTGAATGCATTCATGCAAAGTTTCTCGACACTTGCCGGTATGATTACCTCTTTAAGCACCGTGTTGTAGAAACTATTCGCACCGATATAACTCAATTTTTCGGGCAATTCGGCCTCTTTAAGCTCAATGCATGAAGCAAAACTACCGTGTCCCAATTTTTTTAATGTCGTTGGGAATATAACATTGTTTAGCATTTTGCATTGCAGAAATGCATAATCCTCAATTATATCTATCTGAGTATTTCTCATGTCGAGGTTTTCAAGCCCTGTATATTGGAAAGCATATTGGTTTATATTTCTGAGATTGGTGGGAAGTTGCACTTCTGTCAGTAAACTGCAATGTTCAAATGCAGACCGCCCTATTTTATCAGGCCCCTCTGAAAATGAAACTTTTCGTAAATTTATACAGTAACCGAATGCATCAACATCAAGTTGGTTTAACGCGTTGTAGAATGTCGCTTCTTTAAGTTCTTGGCAGTTGTAGAATGCGTAACAACCGATACCTTTCAGTTGCGTAGGAAATTTTATGTCGCGCAGCGATGAGCAGTCTCTGAATGCTTGGTTGCCGATGTATCGCAGCGAGGAAGGCAGCTCAATCTTTTGAAGTTGTTTTTTCCCCATGAATGCATCTACCCCTATAGTCGTAACTGGGTAAAACTCAACCCCAGTCTCGCTCTCAACGGGTATTCTGTTAGGGATTGATACAGCTGATGATTGGCTAGTAAGTCCTGTAATCATTGCCTCTTTTGTTTCGGAGAATAGAAGATAGTCAAACACATCATCATTATATTTCAGGGGCTTTAGTCCGGACTCAGTCATAAGATTCATGTAGTGAAATGCAGCAGACTCGGCATATGTTTCAAGACTACCGTCCGGCACAATGCATGTGATTTGCCCACTTGTAGGAGCCTGTCCTTCAGGATTATCCCCTATGCGGTTTATTGGAGGTCTCTTTGATTGGAAATACATAGTTTTAGGATATTCCGTTGTTCCCCATACAAATGTTTCAACAGAAGCCGGAATTGTAATATGTTCTAACCGAGGGTTGTTGCAAAAGCCTGCGTAAACACATTTTAGACTCTCCGGAAGTGTTACATAACTAAGATTAGGACATGTGGCGAATGCTCCTGATATGGTTTGTGTGCCCTCAGGTATTGTAATAGTTTCAGCTGTAATATTATTGAACCCAATTATATATTTGATATTTTTACCGAACGTTACTTTTTTAAGTGATTGTAGCTCATTCTCGTAATAACCGTCAAACGCATCCACAAGCACTATGTTGTCAGGTATATTTACTTCCTCGATGCCACAATTTTTGAACCCGAATAAATATTTAACAGTTTCAGGTATTTTTATTTCTGTAAGGTTAGGAATGTAGCTAAATCCCGAACATATCATTGTCATTTTTGATGACAATGAACATTGAGTGAGTGTCTCAATATTAATGAAAGAATCATATAAATACTTAACCGTTGAAGGCATCTTTACAGCTTTTAAGTTTTTGCTGTTCTTGAATGAATTTATGATAATCTCAGTTCCTTCTTTTATTTTGAATTCCTCTGGTTGGGCGTATGTGGTATAAATCAGAGATTTTATATCCTGATTTGGGATATAATTAGTTAATGCTAATTGTTTATCCTCTATACCATACTGGCTAATTAAAACGCCATTCCAGCCCTTGTCAATTTCCTTGAAATATGTATACCAGTTAATTTCATCATAGATGCAGTTATCCATAATCTCCGCCTTGTCAGAATAATATACTATTGAACTTCTAAAAGTGCCGGCAGGATATTTATAATATGCTTTTGCTGCCATATTACCAATAAGTCCATGTCTATCATAGTCATAATATTCGATAGTACGAGGTAAAATTGTCGATAGGTTTTCGTATCCTCCGTATCTGCCATTTACGTTTGTATATGTGTCAGGCACTTTCAGTGTCCCTTCCGCTGCCCACGATACAAATTGAAGTGTCCTGCCATACTTAGTGTCACTATACAGGCACATCCCATCCCATTTGCACTCACTGTAGATGATGTTAACTCTTTTTTCATTGTCACTATTCCGGCAACCCCATGGGTGGTGTGCGACTATTAAACGTGAATATTCCACATTGAATAAATCTTCAAGCTTATTTATACCAGGCTGTCTTTCAACACATTGAGGTAGATATGCATATTTAATCGCATTATCTTTATTGTTGTTGTAAAAAGCTTTCGCTCCAATTTGTGTAACACCGTTTTCGGGAAGCATCAGATATTCTATATTACTGTTTTCGAATGCTGAAGGTTGAATCCTTTTGACGGTTGCCGGTATCTCGCCATGAACAATCCGTCGGTTTGTGAAGCTGCATCCGTAGAAGCTTTTGCTCCCTATCTCGGTAACGGTATATTCATTGGAGCCATCTGATACTTTCTCCGGAATCTTTAGTTCTCCACTGAAAGTGTCACCCACAGCACCTCCTTCGCGTGTACTGCACGTCTTTTGTTCTTCGTCAAGCACTGTATACCACACTCCAGCGGACTCGAAGTCACGTGCACCGGCAGATGTGATACCAACCACTGTAATCAGTGTAAGTAATGTTTTTCTCATGTCCAATCTTTGGACCAATGGCTCCCCTGATTGGTTGTTAGGTTATTGAAATAAAAAAGCGTGAGAGCCGTACTTGTTGCCCGTCCCACATCTTGAGGCCCTGGAATTGCCCATCTTCGTTGAACGAGCAAACACGCAGAAGCCTCACGCAGAATATGCTATATGGCTGCCATGCGCGATGCTTATGCATCACGGGCAGTATATATGTACATATCCGCAGGCATCTACTGTTTGCTGCATCCTTGACGAAGATTGAAGTTTTCCAGGTTTCAAGATGTCAAGAAAGAGCGTAGAGTAAACGCTTTTTGTATGTATTGCGCAAACCCTCCCACTTCACCCTGACCGGGCTCCTGCGTTTCGGTCTGCTTTCGCAAATTTAATAATTATTTTCTATATATTTTAAGTTTAATTTTAAAAGATTATGAGAAGGACTCTAAGCAACTCCATAAAATGTTATTACCCTATCAATGCAGCCACCTCACCCTCACTAAGCTGCGTGTTTTCAGCTACATCCTTGGCGCTCATGCCGAGGGCAAGAAGCCTTTTGGCTATCTCTTTTGCCTTGGAGCTCGCACCTTTCTCCTCGGCCGAGATTATCGTGTTGTTGTAGTCGCGCATGTTCTTAAGCGATGTCTCGTAGGCCATGCGCTCCTCGGGCGTGAACCGGGCTATCTCCGCCGCTTTGAAAAAACGCTCGAACACCTTGTCCCTGAGTTGTGTGGGCATGTCATTGAGCCTGACCAAGTTTCTTATTATATAGAGCCACCAGTCAGTATAATCCTTCAAGTCGTCAACCTCCTTGTTGAATTTCGGCATCTCCAGATACATGTAGGTCAGCTTGTCGAAAAATACCTCCTTGGTGCGCGTGTCGCAAAGACGCACCACATGCTTGTAATGCGGGTCATCAGCATATTCCGACATGGTGAAGTTGAGAAACGATATAGTGTATATCTTCGGCAGCCGATAGTCCCATTCACCCTTCTTGGCCACAGCCTGCATAGGGAAGGAGGAATAATATACCGTGCGGTCCAGGAAATACCGCTGATAGGCATTCTGGCACTCCACAATGATATGCGAACCGTCGCTCGTCTCGCAATAAAGGTCATATACGGCCTTGCGGTCGTCAGGCGTCTTGCCGAACAACTCCGTGTTTTTGTACGATATGTCCGTGACGACCTCCATGCCGTCAAGCAGGGCATTCAGTATCTCGATAAGGAACTCCTTATTGGCAGGGGTGCCGAACAGCAGCTTGAACCCGAAATCGGTGAACGGATCAATATATCTCTCAGTGCACATAACCCACACAATTTGATTTATTCCACAAATATAACCCAAAAATCACACATTCCCAAATCCAAAGTAAAGTCGCAGCCGAAGTCGCATCCGACACCAAGCCAACGCCAAGCCAACGCCACCAGTGAAAAACCCGAAGCGAAGCCACCGGGAGGAGCCTCCGGCAACGACAACAAAGAAATAACCCGTCGCGAAGCCAAGCTGCATAGCGCACTGGGGGCAAGGAGGCGCCGCCGACGCCAACAAGATTCACAAGTACCGCTCATGTTTGCATTATGCGCCAGGGGTCTTTACATGCCTCTCTCATAGACCAAAATCTTATCGTTGTCCACATTTGCCCTTGCAAAACCCCAAAGCGACCAACCCTTAAAGACCTGAAAGTCCCTAAAGACCCTAAACCCCCAAAGCCCCCAAAGCCCCAAAAAAGAAATCAATATTTGGCAAAACATAAACTAATCACTAACTTTGCGCAGCGGACCGCCAGCAGAAGCCCGGTGTGGGCGATGTGGACGGGATGTGTAAATATAATCAAAGCGTCTATTCTACCGCTTTAATCTTGACAACTGGAAATCTGACAGTTTCGCAATTGGAGCCGAGATCGAGGCAACAGTAGATGCCCCGTGGATATGTAACCGTAATGGCTGTTTCGTCCGATGACGGATAAGACAGTGCTGCACTGTATACATATACAAGCGTGGGCGTCTGCGTTGCTCGTTCGACTCCAATGGGCAATGTCAGAGCCTCCTGCTGACGGACGAGCTTCTCGAACCTACGCTTTCGTTATATCCAAAATAATACAGTTATTAACCTGAGCGTCTTAACGGTCGCTTTGACCCGCCAACTAGAAATCTGTCGTTTCGTGATTGGAGCCGGGAAAGAGACATCGATGACTTCGGGATGCATACGCCTATGTAGTAGTTGACTACACGGGCAGCAGTTCAGTGTAACTGCCCGTTTACTAGTATATAGCAACTTTGTATCCCTTTACTTTTATTGAGAGTCATACCATCTCATAATTTCCTTCATTAATCACGTAGCTTGTCTAATATTTTGCCGGTAAAAAGCCTGTTAAACTCTCATAACTTGCAGTTTGCATGTTTGACAATCCGATTACAGCAGACACTACTCGCCTGCATCCCGATGTTTCAATAATAGTACCTGTCTATAACGTTGAGAGGTATATCAATCAATGTTTGGACTCAATTAAGTCACAAACATATACCAATTGGGAATGTTTACTTGTTGATGATGGGTCTACCGATGCATCTGGCAAAATATGTGACGAATATGCTCAAAATGATTCCCGATTCAAAGTATTCCATAAAAGTAATGGTGGACTCTCTTCCGCTCGCAACTATGGTATCGATCATGCAAGTGGAGACTATATCTCATTCTGCGATTCCGATGATTGGATTGAGTCCGAATACTTGCAGACATTAACACAACTTATGCGCGATTATGATGCAGATATTGCCCAAGTAGGATTTTGGAAAGATTTCGGTGGTCATCAACATATTAAAGATGTATTTAGTACAACCACAGTTCTTAGCAAGAAGGAGGCCATATGCGGTTTGGTCTCTGATATGGTAATACATAGTTATGTTTGGAATAAGATGTATAAGCGTAGTATCGTGTCTGCCGAGTTTCCGGTAGGTCAAAATTTTGAGGATATACATGTAAACACTATGTGGTTTGCGCGAATAAACCGTCTCGTTTGTTCCAATATTCCTCTTTATCATTATAGAGTGAGGCGCGGAAGCATATCACGTAAGAATTTAACTTCCGATAGAGTTGACTTTATAAAATCCATGAGGTTCCGGTTCGAATACCTCGACCGGCTATACCCCAATTTGATATCACCCGAGATTTCCAATACTGTTATATTAAAATCATACATTAATAGTGCAAAAATTATTGCGCGTAAAGAGACTGATCGGAAAGTAGCAACAGATGTAATCAATAGTTTCAGTCAGCAACTTAAATCAGAAGCTAAAAGCAGCAATAATAACCTCAATGTCAAAATGAGATTCAGATTATGGCTACTGTGCAATTATCCTCTTGTATTCATCAGAGTCATGAGAGTGTTGGCAAGTCTTGACCTGCATAGAAAGTTTATGTCTAAACAAATATCTCATTAAAACCACAACAGTTATACAATATGCATGCATACCTTAAGTTAATTTTATCTTTCCTCCAAGCCTATATGTCAACATGTTCGGTACACTCCGTTATGAGTATTTATTGAAAGTCATAACCGCTGCAGATGGTTTTCATAAAAGGTCTGAAACTTCCTCGTGCGATACATGTTTTGTGGCTGTAACCTCTGTCAACTGCAACATCAATAAAGCAAATGACAACTCCAAATGAGCGGAGTTGTCATTTACTTCTTATCAGCAAGCCCTGACAGTATCACCGAAAATTTACAGCCGCAAGAGGCTGCACAGCGCGCTGGGGGCAAGGAGGCGCCGCCGACGCCAAAAAGCCCTATAAATCAGTACAAGACTTTCTTGCCGTTGCAAATATAGATACCGGCCTTAACGTCCTTTTCAGATATCCTAATTCCGTCAAGACCATATATCTCAACACCTTCAGCATCAACAGCCTCGACAGCCTCGACGCCGGAACCTGTGGCCATGATGGTGCCGAATTCTTTCCACTGCTCGGCAGCTTTATATGCGCTTACCGACTCCGCCGGGCAATACAGTTTGGCATTCTCCTGGTTGGCATGGTAGAAGCAGTTGGCGCCAAGCAAAGGAGGCGTCACGGCCCCTATCGTGAAGTCTGACAGTGCAGGCAGCTCGGAGAAGGTCTCCTGGCCGATAGAAGCGACCTTTGACCCCAATTTCACGCTCTCAAGCGCCGTACACCCGTTGAACACGAAGTCGTCCATGACAAGCAACGATTCCGGCAACGCCACGCTCTTGAGCGATGTGCATCCGAAAAATACATTCCAATCTATTACCTCAAGTGTGTCGTTCCAGTTAATCTGCTCCAACGACGTGCATTCAAAAAATGCCGTATTCTTAATCCTCGCCACACCGGTTCCCAATGTCAAGCTCTTAAGCCCGCTGCAACCGTTGCAGAGCTTCACAGGCACCTCCTCCCATGTGTCGGGTATCGTGATTGCCTCCAACGCCGAGCAACCCTGCAACATCCCCGAGGCCACCGAGCTAATCCGGGCTGGCAGACTCACACTCTTGAGCTTCACACAATTCTGAAACGCATTGATGCCGGTGGTAAGCTCTTTCTCCAAGCCCGACAGGTCAAGGCTCTCCAAACCGGCTCCCGAGAATGCAGAAGTGCCTATTTCCTCCAACTTGCTGCCGAAACTCACCTCTGCCAAGCCGCTGCAATCCTCAAATGCGTACGCATTTATCACCGTAAGTTCGTCAGGCAAGTCAAGCTTGGCCAACGATATGCACCCCTTGAACGACTCCTCTCCAAGCGATGTGACACCCTCTGGAAACGTGATCTGGGCTAACGCCTCACATGAGTTGAAGCAACCGTCAGGAATTGCAGTCACTTTGGCCGGTATGACGATTGCTGCAAGCGTGCGGCAGTCGTAGAATGCCGAGTTGCCGATGGTCTCAAGTCCTTCCGGCAAGGTTACTTCCGTCAGGCTCTTGCACCCGGAGAAGGCCGCATTCTTAATAGCTGTCAACGATGCCGGCAGCGTAAGCTCACTCAGTTGTATGCAATCAAAGAACGACCAAAATCCGATGCTCTCCACCTTGTCACCGACGATTACCTTGGTGACTTGCTTGTCGCGAAATGCATTGTTGCCGATAGCCGTCACGGCGGCCAAAGCCGCGTCAGAGTTCATGTCAACCTCCGTCTCATCGCCATTCCAGCTCTCAAGAGTCAATCCGTCGTCCGAAAGCGTATACGACGATGTGGGATACTGGGCAGCCGCACCAAGAGCACAAAACACCCCGGCCACCAATAACGAACTAACCAATGTAGTCTTCTTCATAGTAATTATTACTTTAAATTTAGTTGATAAATTTAGCTGATAAATTTAGTTGATTTAATCCCCATACAAATCAACAAACAAATATACTAATTTTCTCATAATTGTGAAATTCCACCTGCCGTAATTGCTATTTTAATCGTTACTTAATACAACTTGCAGTGCGGTATCTCTATGATAGAAGTCTAATATAAATCAAAACTTGCAAGTCTTATGCAAAAGTTATTAATAATTTTGTTGACGCATTCTTTTTTACTAATTTTGCAATGCGCCTTCTCAGAAACTCCCAAAAATAGGGGAGTGCACCACCAATTTCAAGAGGTGTAAAAAAGAGTAGGAAATTCCAAAAATAAATCAGAACTCCAAGAAAGGCCCGGTGCAAAAGCATCGGGCCTCTCACATAAGCAATCCACATAAGCAATCCATATAAGCAACCCACAAAAGCAAACCCCGCGGCGGAAGCCACGGGAGGGAGGAGTCTCCGGCAAAGAAAGTCAAAAAGGCAAAGAAAGTAAAAAGCAAAGAAAGTCAAAAAGCAAGCACGTATCCAGTCAACTTTTGTTCTGTGAGGGCGCGAAGAGCCCGTTAAGAACCACTGACGACGACAACAGAGAAACAACCCGGCGCGAATCCAGGTTGCATAGCGCACTGGGGGAAAGGAGGCGCCGCCGACGTTACAGCGACGGCCGAAAAAAAGAACCCTAAAATCAAGCAATGAAAATCAAGCAATGAAAATCACAAATTCACCGTCTAACTGCCCATATGTTGAATTTTTTTAGATTCTCAAGGCCTTAACCAAACAGAATTATCACCTCAATTGTCAATAACTCAACAATCTAAAGCAAAAATTCCAACACTTGCAAAATTTAGCAATGTAGAGCGAACTAAAAGAACCCCGACTATGACACCTTTAACATTATGTTAAATAGCCGTCAAACTTTATTTTTTCACCTTTTTTTTGTAATTTTGTGGTGCAGGGCTTTGTTTTTTAATCGTTACTCAGGCCCTGCACTTTTTTATCCAGACACTGAGTTATGATTAGATTCAATTCTGTGGAAATCCCGATGCCCTCGCTCGATTTTGATCTGGTGAGACGCTGGGTGGAGGCCGTGGCCGACGACCATGGCTTTGAGGTCGCAAACCTGAATTATCTCTTTTGCGATGACGACTACATCCTTGAGGTAAACCGAAAGCACCTCAATCATGACTATTTCACCGACATCATCACGTTCGACTACACCATTCCGGAAGTCCGCGACGATAATGATGCCATGCTTCGCCGGGGGAGGGTGGCAGGTGATATGGTAATATCAATCGACACCGTAACGACAAACGCCCAAAAATTCGGCTCCAACCCCATCGAGGAACTGCTCCGAGTAATAATCCACGGTGTGCTTCACCTGGTAGGCATTAACGACAAGGGCCCCGGCGAACGAGAGATAATGGAGGCAAATGAAAACAAGGCCCTCGACCTGCTCCGCAAGATGAAGAACCAAAATTCATTAAAATAAGCAGCTGCATTACAGCTTCTGCCATGACTCAACATCCGCCGGGAGTCACCTTCTGCCATGACTCAGCATCCGCCGGGAGTCAGCTTCCGCCATTAATCAGTTTCTACCGTGAAGCAGTTTACTACCGTGATTGGTGTCCGGGGTCTTAAGTGTGCGGGCCCGGCTTTATATTTTATATGATGCAATTCAAAAGGTTGTAACACAACATCTTAAATATGAAATTCAGTTATGATGTCATAGTGATCGGTGCCGGTCATGCCGGATGTGAGGCTGCCGTTGCCGCAGCTCGCCTCGGTGCCTCTACCCTCCTGATCACTAAGGACTTGAATAGGGTCGCGCAGATGTCGTGCAACCCGGCCGTGGGAGGTATCGCCAAGGGGCAGATCGTCCGTGAGATTGATGCCCTCGGCGGCTCCATGGGCATTGTGGCCGACCGCACCGCCATTCAGTTCCGGATGCTCAACCGCTCCAAGGGTCCGGCCGTCTGGTCGCCCCGCGTGCAGAGCGACCGCACAAAATTTTCCGACGAGTGGCGCCGCACGCTCGACTCCACCCCCGGCCTCTACCTCTTCCAGGACAACGTCGCCTCCCTGATTTTCGATGACTCCGATGACTCCGACAAGTCCGACAAGTCCGACAAGTTTGACCAGTCCGACAAGTCCGACCAGTCCGACCAGTCCGACAAGTCTGACAAGTCTGACCAGTCCGTCCAGTCAGACCAGTCAGACCATCCAGTAAAACATGCTGTTAAGGGTGTGCGCACTAGCCTCGGCTTCGAGTTTAAGGCAGACCAGGTTATCCTGACTGCCGGCACTTTCCTCAATGGCCTGATGCACTTCGGACCGGTGAAAATCCCCGGCGGACGTATCGCTGAGGATGCCTCCACGGGCATCACGGAGCAGCTCCGAAGCCTCGGTTTCGCCACCGATCGTATGAAAACCGGCACCCCGGCGCGTATAGATGGCCGATCCATCGACTTCTCTCTTGCCGAGCGTCAGGATGGCGATAACGTGGCCTACGAGAAGTTCTCTTTTCTCCCCGATGTGGTCAGGACTCTACCCTCGCGGCCTTGCTGGATTGTGCACACTAATCCTGAAGCCCACGAGAAAATGACCTCGCATCTCGATGAGTCCCCTCTCTACAATGGCCAGATCAAGAGCATCGGTCCACGTTATTGCCCGAGCATAGAGACCAAGCTCGTCACCTTTGCCGACAAGCAGAGTCATCAGCTTTTTCTCGAGCCTGAGGGCGAGACCACCGAGGAGTATTACGTCAACGGATTCTCGAGCTCGATGCCCTGGCGCGTGCAGCTCGATGCCATGCAGTGCGTGCCGGCCTTGCGCGACGTGCAGATGTATCGCCCCGGTTACGCCATAGAGTATGACTTCTTCGACCCAACACAGCTCACGCACGACCTGCAGACCAAGCTCGTGGCAGGACTCTATTTTGCCGGCCAGGTCAACGGGACTACCGGCTATGAGGAGGCGGCTGCGCAGGGTCTGATGGCCGGTATAAATGCGGCAAGACGCGCCAAGGGCAAGTTGCCCGTGGTGCTGGGACGCGACCAGGCTTACATCGGCGTGCTTATCGACGACCTGGTCATGAAGGGCGTTGACGAGCCTTACCGCATGTTCACCTCGCGTGCGGAATACCGCATCCTGCTCCGTCAGGACAATGCCGATGCGCGGCTCACGCCGCTCGGCCACGAGATTGGCCTCGCCTCAGACTCGCGCTACCGGCTCCTCGCGCTGAAGCTGCGGGAGGTCGCCGAACTGATCGGATGGGCTTCCAAATATACGGTGAAGATGGGGGCGCGCACCGACGCTTTCCTTGCAGGGTTCGGTTCGACGCCGCTCTCGGCTTCGGTCAAGTTGATCGAGCTTGTGCGCCGCCCACAGCTCGGAGTGCACGACCTCGCGCATTTCCTGCCGAAGTTTAGCGAGCGTATATCGAAGGTCAAGGATTCGTTTGCCGCAGAGTTTGCCGAGATGGCTCAATATGCCGACAATTTTGTGGAGGAGGTTTTGCAGGAGACTGAAATAAAAATCAAGTATGAGGGTTATATCAACAGGGAGAGGGAACTTGCCGACAAGCAGATGAAGTTGGAGCATCTCCACATCCCCGACGGCTTCGACTACGCGCCGGTGACAGCCATATCGACCGAGGCAAGGCAGAAGCTGGCCCGCATCCGTCCCGCCACGATTGGCCAGGCCTCGCGTATCCCCGGTGTCTCGCCGGCCGACATAAACGTGCTCCTGCTGCTGATGAACAAGAAGTGAGAAGCGGTTTGTTCCACGTGGAACAAACCAATGCCTATCTAACTGAAATTGCGGCAGGATAACCCTACCTAAAATAGCGGTCGGATATCGCAGCGTGCGAAAGCTGTAAGATATCGCAGCGTGCGAAAGCTGTAAGATATCGCTGCGTGCGAGAGCTGTAAGATATCGCTGCATGCGACGGCAGTCAGATAACACTGCTTGGGCTTGCGAAAAAAATGGACTTTTGAAATTAAATCACAATAACCAAATAAGAGAATACATGGAAGTAGAAGATCTCAGACTTAAGATTCGCGACATTCCGGATTTCCCGTCGAAGGGTATAGTGTTTCGCGATCTCACGACTCTCCTCAAGGATGGGGAGTCTCTCAAGGTGATGGGCGAGGCCCTTACGGACCTCTATCGTGACAAGGGTGTCACCAAGGTTGTCGGCATCGAGTCGCGCGGTTTCATCGGTGGCAGCATCATGGCATACAATCTCGGATGCGGTTTCGTGCCGGCTCGTAAGCCCGGCAAGCTCCCTTCTGTCACTATCAAGAAGGCGTATGCGAAGGAGTATGGTGTCGACACCATCGAACTTCACAGTGATGCGATCAACGAGAACGACGTGGTGCTTATTCACGACGATTTGCTCGCTACCGGCGGCACTATCCGTGCTTGCTACGACCTGGTGATGTCGATGAATCCGAAGAAGGTATACGTGAACTTCGTAGTGGAGCTGACCGACCTGAATGGCCGCTCAGTGCTTCCCGATGAATGCGAGGTTACATCTCTTCTGAAATATTGACATATCCGATTTAAACGAAACTTTCGATAAAATTCCAAACGGTAGGGACGCGCTTCTGCGCGTCCCTTTTTAGTTCACGACATCTGTGTCGGAATATTGGAGGAGTTTGCAAAGGTGTAGTCGGAATATATGTGTTGGAATATTGGAGGAGTTTGCAAAGGTGCAGTCGGAATATATGTGTTGGAATATTGGAGGAGTTTGCAAAGGTGGTTCATGATATTTGTGTTGGAATATTGGTGGTGTTTGGACGTTATGTATTATATGGATGAAATTTCTAAGAAGAGTGAACTGGCGTCTGTGGCCCGTAAGATCGATGAGAGCGGAGGCTTCGAGCTTGAGATAAAGCCTGACCGCACTCGCGACGATATTTTCAACAACCGTCCCGGCGAGCATCTGCGCAGCAAGATACTTGGTCTCCCGGAGTCCCCGGGTGTATACATGTATCTCGACAAGACCGGCAAGGTGATATATGTCGGCAAGGCGAAGCGCCTCAAGCGACGTGTCTCGAGCTATTGGAACCGACGTCACGACAGCACGCGCACCAACCTGCTTGTGCGCAACATCGTCGACCTGCGGTTTATCGTGGTGGCAACCGAGGAGGATGCACTCCACTTGGAGAACGCGATGATAAAGCGTTACCAGCCGCATTACAACGTGCTTCTCAAGGATGACAAGTCCTATCCATGGATAGTGGTTACCGACGAACTTTATCCGCGTGTTTTCATGACCCGCAGCAAGGATGAGGCCGGCAAATATTACGGTCCCTACAGCAATATCAGCGCTGCGAAAACGGTGCTCAACCTGATACGCGACACATACCCTCTGCGCACCTGCCGGCATGCCCTCGATGAAAAGGGTATCGCGCGCAACAAATATTCCCTCTGTCTCGATTACCACATAGGGAAGTGCGGAGGCATGTGCCGGGGCCTGATGTCTCCCGAGGAGTATGGGGAGGTGATAAAGCGTGTGCGCCAGATACTAAATGGTGAGACCGTAGAGCTTGAACGCATGCTCTTGGAGGAGATGGAGAGGCTCAGCGAGGATTGGAAATTTGAGGAGGCACAGGTCATAAAAGAAAAATATGAGAACGTCAGAAAATACAACGCCAAGTCGATTGTAGGGGAGACCTCGGTGCGCGATATAGACCTCTTCGCATATGTGGAGAGTGATGATCGCGCCTACGTCAACTTCATGCACCTTCACCATGGTGCGGTGACGCAGAGCCTCAATCTTGAGTATGTGAAGCGCAAGAATGATATCACACCCCCGGAGATTCTTTCGATGGCGATATCGGAAGTGTCGGAGCGATTCGGACGGAAATTTGGGGAGGTGCTTCTGCCATTCGAGCCGGATGTGGAGTTCGATGGCATGAAGGTTATAATGCCTCAGCGCGGCGAGAAACGCCGTGCGCTCGATGTCGGCCTGAAGAATGCCACTCAGTTTATGAAAGACCGCGAGAAAGAGATAGCGGCGATGAATCCTGACCGTGCCGTCGACAAACTTATGGAGCGGATGAAATCGGACTTCCGGCTTCCTGTGGAGCCAAGGCATATCGAATGTTTCGATAACTCGAATATCCAGGGCACGAATCCTGTGGCGAGTTGCGTGGTGTTTCGCAACGGCAAGCCGTCGAAGCGAGACTACCGTCACTTCATCATCAAGACGGTGGTAGGGGCAAACGACTTCGCGTCGATGAAGGAGGTGCTTCACCGCCGCTACACACGCATGATGGCCGAGGGTGAACCTTTGCCTCAGATGGTGGTGGTGGATGGCGGCAAAGGGCAGCTGAGTGCGGCTGTGGAGGCATTCGATGAGATGGGCATACGGGGTGATGTGGCGCTCGTGGGCATCGCGAAGCGACTTGAGGAGATATACTTTCCGGGAGATACATTGCCGCTCTATCTCGACAAGAAATCACCGAGTCTGAAGGTTATTCAGGGCCTGCGCGACGAGGCTCACCGCTTTGGCATAACGCACCACCGTGACCGACGCAGCAAGGGCCAGACGGTAAGCGAACTCGACAATATCGCCGGCATAGGCCCTGCCACGGCCGCCAAGCTGATGAAGCATTTCAAGAGCCTGAAACGGCTGAAAGAGGCAGACCTCTCCGAGATAGAGGGTGTGATAGGCAAGTCAAAGGCCGCGATAGTCTACGGCCATTTCAGGTAGTCGGACGAGTCAGACAGGTCAGACGAGTCAGACAGGTCGGACGAGTCAGACAGGTCAGACAAGAAAAAATAGGGGTGCGTCGGAAGCGACGCACCCCTATTTTTTCTTGTAGGCTCAGTTGTTTCAGATTATCACCTTCACGGTCTTAGTGCCGGCCTTCACGATGTAAGTGCCGGGGGCGAGAACGTAGCCGGCTATGTCACCGAGGCTCGGTTCGCTGATTATCACGCGGCCCTGGAGGTCTGTTACGGTCAGCTTTTCGCCTGCCAAGCCGAGGATATTGAGTATGCCGTGAGAGGTGAAGATGCGGCCTTCACCGTCGGCACCGACACCCTCTATGCCTGATACGCCGGTTATCGAATAGCCGGAGAAGAGGCCGAACGTGTTATCGTTGGGGAATGTGGTGTCGAGAAACAGTTCCACCCATTTGAGACCGTTGAGGTCTGCAGGGAGGTCAAGAGTGTTGGTCACCCAGCCCTTGGCACCCATGGGGAACGAGCCGATGGCTGTGGGAGCGTTTGCGCCATATACGTTAGAGAGAACGCTGAACTGAGCGCCATATGTGCCACCCCAGTAAGTCAGCGACAACTTCACATCCTTGCATCCTACTGTAGAGAATTTGGGGAGTGAGAGGCGGCTCTTTGCGGACTTCAGACCTTCATTACCTATGTATCCGATATATGCTATGCCGGTTTTGTTGCTGAAGAGAGGAGACACATCTGCGGGATCGTCCACCATCCAGTAAGTGCCTTCATAGTCGGCGGTGGGACGCTGTATCACCACCGGCCAGTATAGTTCCTCACCGGTTTCCATAGTCTCGACCATGGGGAGTTCGTAGGGGGTGCCGATCACCACACCTATCTGGTTAATATGGTCACTTTGGCCGGCGGCATTCATGGCCATCACACCAAGGATATAGCTGTTCTGAGGAGCACCGGGTTCGAGAGGTACAGTCGCCTCGCATATGTCATAGCCAACGCCGTCGAGGAACTGCCAGCCATCAGCATAATACCATACACCGTAGAAGAACGAATCACCGATAGGACCCGGTTCGCTGCCCTCCACAGGGGGAGTCCAAGTGAGGTGGGCAGACATGTTGTCCTCGCTTACTTCAGCTTTCAGATTCTGCACAATGTAAGGCTTCACGACACCCGTATAGAGGTTTGTGGTGGCTTCCACGCCGGCACGGTTGTCGAGGCTGCAGCTCACGCCAATGGTGTTGTAATTCTGTTTCGTCTCGATCTCGGTATTGATTACCTCGCCCGGCTTGCCGGTCACGGTCTTGGTGTAATATACTTCACCGTCGAAAGGCTTGTCGATTACGAACTCGCGCGATACGATTGTGGCAGAAAGCTCAGTGTTGGCATCAATAGCCTTTCCGCTTACCGTCTGCGAAGGCATCGTGAAAGTCACGTAAGCCTTGAGAGCACCTTTGGGATCGGCGGTGGCCACGAGGTTAGACACAGTCTGCGGCACGTCAGCATCGCGGCTTGTGAGGGCGATATCCATGTCTGAGATATGGAAAGCCACATCGTTGGTCTTGGTGCGCACGGCGAGATAGTAAGTGCCGGCTTCAGGCACAGAGAAGAACTCAGTCATGATTATGCCGCGCATGTAGTGGAGCTGTGTGGGCTTGATTACAGTGTGGGTCATGGCCTCCACGGTCGGCTCCTTGCCGATGAGCACCTCTATCGTGCCTGTGTCGTCGATGTCGGAGATAAGACCGGCCTCCATCTGGAAGCTGCAAGCTTTCGATGTATTGTCGAAGTGGATGGGAGGGAATATGAGCATGTCGTCGCCATCGGCACCTGAGGCAAACGAAGGGAAGCCCATGGTCTCCGAGAAGTGCCAGTTGCGGGTGTTGCCCTCGGAGTCAGTCTTGCCATCTATGTCGATAGCTTGGAACATAGTGAACTCATACTCCTCGGGGCGGAAATGAAGCGAACCTGTGGCCGGGATGGTGAGAGGGTCGCCGTAGTTGATATAGTTAGACTCAGCCGGCTCAGAAGTCTTGCCCTCGGCAGTAGCTGTCACCTTGGCGGTATAGCTCTTGTAGGGCATGCCTTGCGGCAGAGTTATAGTGCGAGATAATTCACTTGTCTCGGCTACTTTCTCACCATTCAGAGTCACGGTGTAAGTGATGGCTGTGGGGTTTACATAACCATCGTGCACGCTTCCCGTGCTTGCATCCCATGTCACGGATGTCTCGGTGAGCTTCACATTTGTAGGTGCGTTGGGAATGTCAGCTCCAATCCAGAGGCTCTTGATTTCGGGGAGTGACCACTTGCCATCCTTGCCGAGAGTCAGAGCGAAAGTGTGCTTGCCGTTGGAGAGGCCGGAGAGGTCGATTGAGAGAGAGCTTCCCGGTGTGGTTGTGCCGGACTTCACTGCTACACCGTTATCATACAGTTTCCAGTCAAGGCTGCCCGAAAGAGGGTTGCCGGCATAAGTCTTGCCTGCCACTGTGTATGATATGGAGCCGGCGAGCGAAGAGCCTTTGAAATCAGAGCCGGCGAAGATAGCCTTGGCAGGCGCATCGGAGTTTACATTGTCGGCTGTGCAGACCATGAACATGTATTCCTCGCCCGAAGTGCAATCATAGAGCTTCGTGCAAGTCTTGGCATTGGCGTCGATAGAATACATGGCCGATGACCTGTCTTTCAAGTAAGCGTTGAAGATATAAGCTTCATCCTTGGGGCTGTATACCAAGCCGGATACAGTGGATGAAAGGTCTGGAATATTGAGTGCGAATAAGGAGGTCTGTTCACCTTTGGCATTTACTGAGACGAACTGACCGGCGGTGGTGACACCGTAGAAGAGGTCGTCCTGTACATTATAGCATAGGGCAGTACACATCTGGCTGAACTCCACCTCGCACACCGGAGCGGAGGTGTCGATATTGTCGGCATCGGCACGTTTGAAGGCATAGGCATTACCGTCGTTTATATGGCCGTAGCCGTACACACCGTCATCCAAGTCGCGATAAGCGGTGGTGATGTAAATGTTGTCCACGCTTTCAGCCGACACCGTGAGCGGAGTGAAACTTTCCACTTTGCCGGTGTTGAAGTCGATCACCACTTGTCCGTATGCGAGCAAGCCGCCCATGAAGTTCATGGCATTCACACCGCAGAGCTTACCGTTGCGCAGCCAGCCACCGGTCATTGGCATCGACCATTCGTCGGTATAGCTGTCAACCCACATGAAAGTAGGGGTGGGGGTGGCGTTGATGCGGTAGAAACCCTGCTGCAGAGCAGTGCCCTGGAAATAATAGAGCGAACCGTAGATGTTGGAGCTGTCAGTGAGTTTCATCGCCGGGTTGCGATACATCGGTTTCTCTGTGCGGGGAGCCACCTTGTCGGCAGACATGGTGGGGAAGAAACTTGCGTAGGAGGCCGGCAGGCTCACCTCTGCGACTTTTTGAGGAGGGGTCACTGCAAAGGCTGCGGTAGAGGCCACCCCGGCCATAAGCACCGGGAGAAGCAGCTTGCCCTTAGTGGAATTTTTACTCATATGAACTGATTTAATAATGATTAGATTGTGTTTCATAGACCGCACTTGCAAACTATGCAAGCTGCGTGTTGACAAAAATAAACAAATATTTTGATTAAATGAAAATAATATTTAGATTTGTGAAAATTTAAAAATGAAAAGCACCGCTGCAAAGTGGTGTGTACTTTCAATTAACCCATTTTATTTATGGTAAAATTACACAAAATCTCGTCGCTGCTTTGTGCGGCGGCAATCTGTCAGGCGGCTTATGCCGTTACTCCGGGTTCGCCCAGTATGTCGTTTTCATTTGCGATAGATGGCGACAACGGTGTGGTGCATGGTTCAGTGACAGCCCCATTGAAAGATAACCAGTGGCAGGAACTTCCGGCTGACACGAAGATGAATATCCGGGTGGTGCGTCAATGCTACCAACTTGGAGAGAGTGACGTGGCAGTCATCTCGTATGAGGGCCTTGCTCCCGGTGAGACCAAGGAGTTTCTTGATGAAGCCACTCCGGCATGGCAGTATGGCTACACCTATACTTATAATGCCTATGCTTCGATAGGTGATAAGGTGAGTTATCAAGGTTATGGGTCGGTGACTCCCGGCATTTCTTTTGCATTTGCTTTTGGCACAGTCAAGGCGGAATCCAAGGCAGAAGATGGAGTCTTTTCAGTAGATATCACGGCCACCGTGCCCGACAAGACAAGCTCTTATCCGGCGGAAGATTTGCCGGTCGATATGACGGCCCTTGAGTTCTACCGCATGCCGCAGGGTGTTACCGACCTCACCAAGGGTGTGTTGATAGGTTCAATAGCCAATCCGACCAAGGGGGATACTTACACATATACCGACACCGAGCCGGTGCTCAATGCCAAGAATGTCTATCTCGTCAAGGCAGTGTCGAAGTTTGGCTTCGCGCAGTCTCAGACTGAGGCATTCGTGGGCTACGATGTGCCAAAAGCTCCCTATACTGTGAATGGCGAGTTTCAGGCAGACGGCGGCTACAAGCTGACATGGGAAGAATCGACCGGTGGTGTCAATGGAGGCATGATTGACCCGGAGCAGACGGTCTACAATGTGTACCGCGCCTGGGGACGTGGCGAGGCTGACCGCGAGCAGATCGCAGCCGGTCTCAAGGTTCTGGAGTATGTTGACTACGGCACCGATATGGAGAAGGCCCGTGCGGTGATGTATGTTGTGGAGGCAGCCAACAATATCGGTGTAGGCGGTTCCACATCCTCCTCTTACGTCTATGACGTGGTGATAGGCCCGGCAGCCAATCTTCCCTATGTGGAGAACTTCGATGGCGGCCTCAACAATGTGTGGGAATTCGATAACTCCACATACTACGGCAGATTCTACATCGGCACGGAGGCTGAATTTGGCGACAAGAAGGTCGCTCCTCATGACGGCACCGGCCTTATTTATGTGGACTACTCATACTCATATGTATCGGCCGGAGCTACTGCTACCATGACCTCATACAAGATAGACTTCGGCAAGTCTGTAAATCCTGCACTCGCCTTTTATCTCTATATGATTCCGCAGGGCAACGTGACCGTCAAGCCTCAGGTGTCATACGACGGCGGTGAGTTCACCGACCTCGCCACGATAGCAGTGGGCGACTGCACAGAGGAGGGCTGGCGCAAGTTTGTCTATCCGCTTCAGGGAGCTGCCGGCGCAGAGTCCAAGATTGCCAAGATACGTTTCTATACAGAGAAAGGTGACAATGGACAGGCTGCGATATTCGACGACATAACAGTGGCCGATTACCTGCCCGTAGGCAATCTCGACGTGGAGTATGATTCCGACAACTGCTCGGCTCTGATCACATGGGCAGATCCCTCTACCGAATATACCACAGTGACCTCATACGAAGGCTTTGTGGATGGTGTGAGCGTAGGTGCGGTGACGAGTCCGTGGGACTATAAGGCTACTGACTACATGACACCCGTGCAGGTGGCTGTCAAGGCCATATACGGTGAGATTGAGGCCCCTCTGAGCGCATCGGTTACAGTCTCTGTGCCTCGCCCGGCATTTACAGAGTTTACTGTAGACGACCACATCTTCTCGATAGTTGAGGATGCACCTGCCACAGAGAAGCAGATTATCATAAAGCAATATCTCGGCAGCAACCCGCTCTACAAGACACCGGAGATGGTGACATACGATGGGGTGACCTACACTGTCACAGGCATAGGCGATGGAGCATATCGTGAGAACACGGATATAGTTTCGGTTATCATTGCCAACGGTATCCTGACAATCGGGGAAGAAGCCTTCTATGGTTGCACATCTGTGCAGGCGGTGTCGTTTGGCGCGAACCTAAAGAGCATCGGTGCGCGTGCCTTTGCAGGTTGCTCCGAACTTGCCACAGCGATATTCACAAATCCCGAGGTGCCCGAGGTGGCAGAAGACGCCTTCACCGGCATAGCCGATCCTTGCGACGGCAAATGTCCCGAAGGCACTGAAGATGCTTACGAGGGAGTGCCGGGTCTTGACCCAATCCAGTTCAAGATGTCGGGCATAGAGTGCATCGGCAACGGTGTGGATGCAGATGGAGAAGAGGTGGAATATTACAACCTCCAGGGCGTGCGCATCGCGAAGCCGGCAAGCGGCACAATCGTAATAGTGCGCAAGGCAAATTCCGCAGTGCTTCGCACCGTGGAATAATGGATAACTAATAATTAATAATTAATAATTGGCTTCGCGGCGGAGATTGCTCTTCACCGCGAAGTTTTTTTGTTGGCGTCGGCGGTGCCTCCTTTTCCCCAGTTCGCGATGCAACGTGTTTGACTTCGCTAAGCCATTTTTCATTTTTTCTTTGGATTGTCGTCGCCGGAGGCTCCTCTCTCCCGGTGGCTTCGCGTCGGTTTTTTCTCGGGGGGTGTTGTGTTTTGATAAGTGGGGATAAATGACTATATTTGCGACTTGATATCTTTGTTTTCGGTGTGATTGCAGATAGCGATAAAATACGGTTGTGGGAATTGCTTCGCGAGGAGGGTGGCGTTGAGCTGCCTTCTCGGGTTGTTGATGCTCTTGCAGATGAGCTGGAGCCTCGGGTGTATCGGCGGGGCGAGAGTATCGTGGCTACCGGTGAGGTGGATTCTAAGTTTCGTGTGGTGTTTGAGGGGGTGGCCCGCACTGTCTATAAACTCGACGGCAAGGATGTGACCGACGGGTTCGGGCTTCCCGGCACTGTTATTATATCGTTTCAGTCTTGGTTTAGCGGTCAGCCGGCTTTTACCCGTGTGGAGGGTTGTTGTCTCCGCAATGTAGTGCTTGAAATGAGCAAGGCTCGTTTTGAGGCTCTTATGGCGGAGTATGGTGAGCTTGCTCTGTGGTATCGCGGGTATCTTGAGCACCAGCTTTCCGGCTATGAGATGCGTAATGCCAAGATAAACGGCTCGACAGAAGAGCGGCTCCGCACTTTTATGATACACCGGCCCGAGATTATGCAGACCGTGCCCTTGCAGATGATTGCCTCTTACTTGCAGATCACCCCTCAATATCTCAGCCGGCTGCGCAAACGGCTCCTTCGCGATTAGTGTTGATGAAACTGGTTTCAGAAAAAATGTGATTTGGGTGTTTTTTTGTTAAAATTTTTGGTTGGAGGGGTATTTGTTGCTACATTTGTGTTAATACTTGTTACACATTAGCAACATTTATCATGGAGATCGGTTATCGTAGTTTTTTATCGGGTTTGTTTTTGCTCTCGGTCGGGGCGGCATTAGGTGTGCCTGCGCATCCCGGGGAGCGGGTTGTGGTCAATCCTGACGGCACGGTGGTGACGCTTCGTCTTCTCGGTGATGAGTATGGCCATGTCAGCGTGGATGAAAAGGGAAGGATGATGACCTTGGATGCCGATGGAAATTGGCGCGTCAGCGCCCTTGATGCCGGCATGGAACTTCGGCGGTTGCGCTCGGTGAAGCGCGGTGCAGCGTGGCATGGCCGTGCGGCTCACGCTTCGGCCATGCATTCCAATGATGTGAACCGGTCATCATTCCCACGCACCGGCGAGGTGCGGGCGTTGGTGGTGCTCGTTGATTTTCCGGATGTCAACTTCGTAACTCCGGATATTATGAGGGAAGTGGACGAAATGCTTAACCTGCCTGGTTTTGACCGACGCGAGCATATCGGCAGCGCCGCCGATTACTTCCGTGCACAGTCCATGGGACGCTTTTCACCGCACTTTGATGTCTACGGTCCTGTGCGTGCCGATAAACCGGCCACATGGTATGGCGAGAATGATGAGAATGGTGACGATATGCGAGCCAAGGATCTCGCCATGGAGATTTGCCGCAAGCTCGATGCCGAGATTGATTTCACGCAATACGATCTTGATGATGACGGCCAAATAGACAACCTCTACTTCTTCTACGCAGGTTATGGCGAGAACTTCGCCGGCAACAAGGCAGCGTGGATATGGCCACATGCCGCCCACCTTGACGAATATGGCATCGCAGCTTCTGAGCGCACATACGATGGCAAAGTGCTCAACAGCTACGGCTGCTGCGCAGAGCTTTACGGTTCCACCGGAGCTGATGTGGCCTCAATAGGCACCTTCTGCCATGAGTTTGGACATATTCTTGGTCTCCCTGATACTTACGATGTGAATTACGCGGAAGATGGCAGTGGCAATCACCCCGACAAATGGGATATCATGGCCTCAGGGTCATATCTCCCCGCCACGCGCAACTGTGGGGCTGTTCCGGCCGGCTACACCGGAGTGGAACGGTGGCTGTTGGGATGGGATGAGCCCGTTGAGATAAATGCACCTCAGAGTGTGGAGTTGCCGGCATTGCAAAGCTCAGGCAAGTCATTGAGAATTTCAACCGGGCATCCTGACGAGTTCTTTGTATTGGAAAACCGGCAGCAGAGCGGCTACGACAGGTTTATACCATCTCACGGACTGTTGGTATGGCATGTGGACCGCAGACCCGAGGCCAACATACGCGTCACGATAGCCGGCGAATCAATGGATATCAGCTGCGCCGATGCGTGGACCTTGGACTATAACGCCGTCAACAGCAACGCTTCGCATCAATGTCTCGAAATAGAGAAAGCGTCGGGCAACGACGGCAGTAAGTCGAGCCTCGACACACCCTTCCCGGGTCGTCAGATGCGCACATCATTCAGCGATGAAACCAGTCCCTCCATGCGGTCGTGGAACGGCACTCCCACCAGCAAACCGGTGACCGGAATCACCGAGCAGACGGGGGTTGTTCGTTTTGATTTCATGGGTGGGGGTGAGCAGCCTTCGTTGCAGGGTCTGGAAGTGGCAGGTGTGACCGACAGTAGCATGAGCGTTCGATGGGAAGACCATTTGCTTGCCGAGCATGGTTATGAGGTGATACTTTATGGCGTGACGCGCCGCATGGAGCAAGATGCCGAGACAATAAACGAAACATTCAAGTCACTACCTGAAGGGTGGACTCTCGAAGGGGATGCAAGCTATTCAGGCGAAAAGATAACCTTGGGAGGCAGCAAAGCCTCCAAGCTGACCACCGGTGCGCTCGACCTGAGCGAGGGTGCTACATTGACAGTCAGCGCCTCGCAGAGCGGTGCCACGGCATGTGTGCTCAAGATATATGCCGGCGATGATGTGGTAGAGGAATATATACCCACGGCTACAGCATCAGACTATGTGGTGGAGATTGCGCCGACAGAGGCCACCACACTTTCATTCGCAGTGGATCGCCGCAAGAGTGTCTGCTTGGAGAGGGTAGTGCTTACTCAGGATGTGGAGCGGGTTGATATGGAGCTGTTAGCACGTGAGGATGAGACCGGTGTGGAGCATTTATTCGATGATCTTACCAAAGGTCAGGAATATGCTTGCCGTGTTGGAGTTAAGGGATTTGCTGCTGAACCTTCCTCTCCGGTTTTTGCTACCGTAGGGGTTTCTGCCGGCTTGGATGAGAGCTTTGCTTCTGACCGTGGAAGTGTAAGATATTACACTTTGGAGGGGATTGAGGTTCGTGAGCCTCAGCTTGGACACTTTTATATAGAGGTACATGGAGGCACTGCTCGCAAGAGAATTTGGAAATAGGAAATGGCTTCGCGACTTCGAACGTCGGCGGCGCCTCCTTTCCCCCAGTCGCGATGCAGCTTTATTCTCGGTTGTCGTCGCCGGAGGCTCCTCCCTCCCGGTGGCTTCGCGCTGGTTTTTTCTGAGATTAAAAATTGATAATAACAACTTAAACTTTTTTTGATATGAAGAAACTTAACATCGCAGGTGGGCTGCTTTTGGCTGCTTCGTCGGTTTTGCCGGCTTTTGGAGCTGCTGAGACCTTGCCCTATGAGATTACGTTTGACTCATCTAACTACAAGACTTGGCAGTCTATTGATGATGGACAAAAAGATAATTTCAACAATAGACAATGGGTATGGAAAGAAAGATCATGGTTTTATAGTCTTGTAAGTGATCAAAAGACTCCTGCTGACGACTGGGTGGTATCTCCCTCGTTTGACATCACTGAGGGTACACAATATGAGATTTCTTATCGTATTGACAGATATTCAGGTGATGCTTCCACTGTTACTTTAGAAATGGTTGAAGGCACGGATGCTGTGACAAGCAAGCAGACAATCGACACTTGGGAGGTCAATGCAGATAAAGGAAAAGTGAAGACAGTCACTTTTACCGCTGCCGCAGGTGGTGAGCTGCGCTTTGGCATGCATATGACCATGCAGTACTCGGGTTCTGCTCAAAAGATTAAGTTCATGTCGTTCGCGATAAAGGCACTTTCGAAGGCTACTGCTCCCGGGGTTGTTACGGAGTTTAATGCTGTTCCCGGCCCGGAAGGGGCAGCCGTGGCTGCATTGAGTTTCGTTGCGCCTACTGTCGATGCTGAGGGTAATGCACTCACCTCACCGGTTGATGTGCGTATCTATCGTGAGGATGATGTTGAGCCTTGCCATATCGCACCGGCCCTTCAGCCCGGTGCCGAAGCGAACTGGACTGACAATGATGCCTTGACAGGCGAGACTTGGTATAGGGCACTTGCCGTAAGCGATGGTGAAGAGGGTGTCGAAACTCGTGTGGACCTCTGGGTTGGCGAGGATGAGCCCTTGGCCGTACTCTTCATGGGCATTGACATGACCGGCAAGCCTACCGTGACTTGGACACCGGCTGAAGGTGGTGTCCATGACGGCTACGTGAATTACGGGGCGCTCAAATATGTGGTGAGCCGCGTGGAAGATGGCAAGCTGTCGAAGCTTGGTGAGGTGTCGGAAACAACCTTTACCGACCAAGACCTTGACGATAGCGTGCAGAAGAACGTGAGCTACCAGGTTGTGGCAAAGAGCGGTGCGGGTCTCGGAGAGGCAGCGCAGAGCGCAGCCGTCAATGTCGGCCCGCAGCTCTCACTTCCATTCGCTGAGTCGTTTGCCAACACCGCATATACAACATCACCCTGGATGCAGCAGACTGTGAAAAATGCAGAAGGTGCAACCCGCGAACCCTCATGGGAACTTGTGGCAAGCAAGAGCATGGAGGTAGATGCTACCGACGACAATCCGGATGGTGTGACTGTGACCATCTCCTCGCAAGATACCGACCAAGGCATGATAGCCTTCAATGCTACCGGCCAATGGACCAACTACTGCGAGAGCCGACTCGTGATGCCAGCCATCGACTTCACCGATATGCTTAACCCCGTGCTTACATTCTATATCTTCCGCGAGAGTTGGAGTTCTAAGGACCCGGCTACTCAGAATGGCCGCAACGATGATTACATCACCGTGGCCGCACGCAGCGAGAATGGTGAGTTTGTGGCAATGGATGGAGACTTCCACCGTTACGGCACGCAGAACGCCTGGGAGCTTTGCGAAGTGCCCCTCTATAAATTTGCCGGCAAAGGCCGCGTGCAGGTGGCCTTGGTGGGCCATGGTGTGGGAAACCATACATACATTGACAACATCCGCATAGAGGAACGCACAGCCTATGACTTGGCCATGACAAGCTTCTCCGCGCCCGAACGTGTACGCGTGGGTGAAGCGTCAGGCATGAGCGCCGTGGTTAAAAACAACGGTGGTTTCGCAGCCGAGGGTTACACGGTGAACCTCTACAAGGATGGTGTGGAAGTGGAGAGCGTTAGCGCCGCAAAACTTGAACCCGGCAAGAGCGCGGTGGTGCGATTCGAATACGCTCCTGCCGACGACAGTGAGGGTGAGGCAGAGTTTGACGCCAAGATTGCCTACGCAGCCGACCAGGATTTGACCAACAACAACAGCGCACCCGCCACAGTGGCAGTGACAGCAGCGTTGCTCCCGGCAGTCAACACGCTCGACGGCAGCTTCGTGGATGGCAAGTCACACCTCACTTGGAAAGCGGCGGCATGGCTTCCGGCAGAGACATTGGTTGAAAGCGACGGCTTCGAGACTTACGAGCCCTTCGCCATAAACAACTTCGGTGACTTCAGCAGCTACGACCTTGACAACAAGATTACCGCGCCCATCACAGGCCTGACATATCCCAACGCAGGAGAGCGCATGGCATGCCAGATCATGACCCCGGTCATGACAAATATTGATCCCGAAGAACTCGACCTTTGGGCACCCCACTCCGGCACCAACATGGTGATATTCCCGCAGGCAACATCACAGACAAGCGACATCGCAAGCAACGACTGGCTCGTGTTCCCGATGCTGAGCGGCAACGCCCAGACCATCAAGATGTGGCTCCGCAGCGTCAACGACGACAAATATCCTGAGTATGTGCTCGGCTATTACGCCACTGTGGCCAACCCGATAGATGCAGACGACTTCCTCGCCTGCCCCGACAGCGAAGCTTCGTATGCAGTGCCCTCCACATGGACACACAAAGACTACAGTGTACCGGCCGGCGCGAAATGGTTCGCCCTGCGCCACATCTCGCAGACAGGCTACATGCTTATGCTCGACGACGTGACATATCAGCGTTCAGTGCCGCAGATGACCCCCGACGGTTATAACGTATACTGCAACGGTGAGAAAGTAAATGACGAGCTGCTGTCAGAATGCGTGTTTGACCATCAGCCCACCGTGGAGAACTCCAAATATACAGTGAAGGCAGTCTACGGCGACCGCGAATCCACACCGAGCAATGAAGTCCTCATCAACCTTACTGGCGTGCAGCTCGTGGAGTCGGAAGCCGAAGAGGGAGTATACTACAACCTCCAGGGCATCCGAGTGGAGAATCCCGCAAATGGAGTCTACATGCTCCGTAAGGGTGGAAAGACTACTAAAGTGATGGTGAAATAAGATGCACTCGTCTTGAATTGATAATAAGATGAGAAAGATACTGATTTCAACACTTGCTATAACCGTGTCGGCACTTTCATATGGTGCCGACATGGTTCCCAAGGCTGGAGCGCGCCGTGCCGATATGAACCGGGAGCTCACCGCACCTCGATTGGATGCCAAGCGAGTGGACCGGAAAGCAGCCGGCAGGGCCTCCTTCCATGCAGTCACTGCTTCGGAGGGTGGCGGCATGGAGCTGTCATCCTTTACTGTCGGGTATTCGGCGGTGCTCAGCCCGGAGATGCAGATAGTGACGGCATCGGGTTATTCCGGCACATCGGTCGGTGACAAGTTTTATTATTGCGACTTCAACAGCAACAGCAGCGGCGGGATATCGTCGGTCAACTGGAATTGCATAGACGTTGCCGGCAAGCGGGTGGTCTTCACCAAGTCGCAGACCACGGCCAATGCCGTGTGTATGGATATGACCTACGACGAGACCACAGGCAAGCTCTACGGCATGTCGGCCATGGCCGACGTGGTGGTGACTATCGACCCCGAGAGCGGAGCTGCGGAATATGCGTTCGAGACACTTCCGTTCTATACCTTGGCGGCAGATGCCGGCGGCCAGCTCTATGGTATGCTCTTGGAGCAGGATGGCGGGGCTTCGCTCTATACCATCAACAAGCTCACCGGTGCGGCCATGAAAGTCGGCTCGACCGGTGTGAAAATGCTCACTCAGGATGGGGTGTCATATTTCCAGACAATGGCCTTCAGCCGTGTAGATGGCAAGCTTTACTGGCTCACCCCCTCAGCAGTCGGCACGGACCTCTATCGCGTGGATGCAGCCACAGGCAAGGCTAACAATCTCTGCACCCTCTCCACTTTGGAGGCTCTCTGCATGTTTGACCTTCCGGCAGAATTGCCGGAGGGAAGCCCCGCGAGAGTGTCGGAGGTTACGGCGGTGGCCGACGACATGAAAGTCAACCTCAGCTTCAAGGCTCCGGCGAAGAGCGTGGATGGGGCAGAACTCACTGACCTCACACGAATAGACATATATCGTGGTGGCTCTAAGGAGGCAGCTTACAGCGTGGATAATGCTACTCCGGGAGCTGAATATGGATGGAGTGACACTGAGGCGAAAGCCGGAATCAATTCATATCGCATAGTGGCAGTTAACGGAGTCGGGGAGAGCCTTCCGGCATACGTTACAGCCTTCTGTGGCGATGACATACCGGGGGCGCCAACTGGCGTGAATGCCGATACTGATACCAACGGGTATCCCGTCGTGGCTTGGAATGCCCCTGCGAAGGGCATGAATGGCCTTGACATGGAGGGTGTGGCGATGACCTACAACGTGTATCGAAGCACCGGAGGAGCCGATGTCAAGGTGGCCGAAGGCTTGACGGAGCTGAGTTATTGTGACCGTTCGCTCGACATAACCCGTCAGGATTATCCCTACTACAGTGTCAGCGCAGTGAGCAGCGCCGGCGAGGGCTTGAAATCGGCGCGAGTCGGTGTGCATGTCGGCCCGGCGTATAAGCTGCCATTTGAAGAGGCCTTTATGGAGGGAACTCCAGCCACTGCGCCTTGGACCATGCAGTCGCTCAATCTTGGCGGAACTTGGGAGTTGGGCATAGTGAGCAACGCGCCCGGCACCGGACCATATGTGGGCGAGGCTATGCTTATCTTCAAAGGCTTCGTGGGTGTGGCTCCCGGAGCTGAGGCCCGTATCGTGACACCTGTGCTCGACCTCAATGCAGCAGGCCCTGAATTGCGTTTCCACTTCTTCCATGCCGACTTTGGCGATGACATGCATTTCGACGACCACATGGTCGTTGAGGTGTCGGTAGATGGCGGAGAGTTCGAAGCACTTCCTGATGCCGACCTGTATCAATATATCTCCAACTCACGCTGGACAGAATATGTGCTCCCCCTCGACGCGTATGCCGGACAAGAGAATGTGCGCATCGGATTTCACGGCATTTCGGCCGGTGGCATGGACCTGGTGCTTGACAACATCCGCGTGCTTGACCGGTTGGCCGGCTGCGCGCTTGTTGAAGCAGAAGATGAGAGTGGCTGCGTGCTGAGATATAACTTGCAGGGTCAGCCTGTAGGGGAAGATGCTCGTGGTGTCGTCATAGAAGTTTGTGGCGGCAGTGCTCGCAAGATAATCAGGTAAAAAACGGCGCGAAGCCACCGGGAGAGAGGAGCCTCCGGCGACGACACCAATGATTTTTCTTCGTGTCGTCGCCGGAGGCTCCTCTCTCCCGGTGGCTTCGCGCCGGTTTTTTCTTTTGGGCGTCGGCGGCGCCTCCTTTCCCCCAGTTCGCGATGCAACGTGTTTGACTTCGCGGAGCCAATTCCTAATTCCTAATTCCTAATTCAATAGATGTAGTCGGTTACTCGGTATTGTAGGCCGTAGGGGGTCTGGATAGGGGCGTATACCACTCCGTTTGATACGTAGTAGTAGCCGTTGTTTACCCATTGGTATACCGGGTTGAAGATTTGCGTGACTATCATGCCTAATGGAGGTAGGGTCACTACGTATTGGGTCGGAGAGTATCGGTTGTAGTAAAGGCCGTTGCTGTAGAAAAGGTTCACACCACCGAAGCTGACGTTGATGCCTACGGAGGGGCGGGGACGATAGCCGTGATAGTGAGGATGCGGGCGCGGCCCCGGAGGGGGAAGCGTGGGTCTCCAATTGTTGTGGTGGCCATGCGGACGCTTGTAGTCATGATGTTTGCCACCGGGACGGCTGTAGGAATTACCGCCCGGACGGTTGTGGTGGTTGCCGTTGGGACGGTTATTTCCCGGGCGGTAATTGCCGTTGGGTTTTCCACCCGGCTTATGGTTTCCGTTTGGACGGTTATGATGGTTGCCGTTTGGACGGTTGTGGTGGTTTCCGCCTGGACGTCTGTTGTCGTGGCGTTTTTCCGTGCGGTTTTCGTTGCCACGGTGACCGTTGTTATGGCGGCTGAAAGCCGGAGTGGCAGAGAAGAGAAGTGCGCCTGAGAGCAGTATTGATGTGAGAATATTGGTTTTCATGTCAAAATGATTTTGGTTTTATTTATATGACAAACTTTTGAGCCTATAGTTTAGTTTGGCTTGTTCTCCTGAAAAAGGTTATGGCAGTCATGGGAATGGGTGATATGGCTGATAGGGCAAATAGGAGAAATAGGGCAGATAAGGCAAATAGGGCAAATAGGGCTGGTAGGGGTGATAGGGCAAATGGCCTGATAGGGGTGACAGGGAGGGTATGTCTGATTTCGGGCGATAAAAAAACAGGTTTATGGGGGTGTAATTGCGGAATTTTTAGTAATTTTGCGTGTTATGGAGCAGATGAAAAAGATACAGGAGTTTCTTGCGCCTGAGTTGCAGCGACTTAATGCTGTAATCAGAGAGACGTTGCATACGCCCAACCGTATGATGGACTCCATCGTGCAGCATTACCTTGAGAAGAAGGGAAAGCAGATACGGCCGATATTGGTTATCTTGAGTGCCCGGATGTTTGGGGAGGCCGGAGCTGATGTGATTCAGGCCGGCGCGGCGCTGGAGATGCTTCATAATGCTTCGCTGATACATGATGACATAGTGGATGAGACCTCGCTGCGGCGTGGAGTCGAGACTATCAATGCGCGGATGGGTAACCATATCGCGGTGTTGGTGGGAGACTTCTTTGTGTCGAACGCGTTGGCAGCCGGCATCAAGACCGGTGATGTGCGCGTGGTGCGTGCGTTGTCGGATCTCGGCAAGGAGTTGAGCCTTGGTGAGATTGACCAGATTTGCAATGCCCGTGAGCATACTCTCGAGGAGGTGAGCTATTTCGGCATGATACGCCAGAAGACGGCTTCGCTCTTCATGAACTGCGTGCGCATGGGGGCTGAGCTTGGAGGTGCCGGAGAAGAGGACTTGCGGCGGCTGACGCGCTATGCGGAGCTTTTGGGGCTTTGCTTCCAGATCCGCGATGACATATTTGACTATTTTGAGGATACCGAAGTGGGTAAGCCTACAGGCAATGACTTGCGTGAGGGAAAGGTAACTTTGCCCTTGCTATATGCGCTTCGCGTGTCTCCGGAAGAGGAGGCCCGGCCTATGCGCGACTTGCTTTTGGCCGGCGAGCTCGGCAAGGAGGATATAGATAGGCTTATTGCGTTTGCCCATCGCCATGGTGGCATAGAATATGCTTACGCTCGGATGCGTGAGATGCAGGCTGAGGCATCCAAGATATTGGAATCCTTCCCTGATTCGGAGCCTAAGCGGGCCTTTGCCGCTATCTTTGATTATATCATCGAGAGGAAGTTTTGATGGTTTTCGCGCTTCGCGCTCACACACCTCCAAAACCGCTATGCAGCTTGGAGCGCTTCGCGCTCTCACAGAACAAAAGATGCTTTGTGGTTTTCTTTTTTTCGTCTCTTTTTTAAATCTTAATTTTGCTTTATTATGGGTGAATTGCGGCGGTTTATGTATGATGGCCGTGTTGAGGCCGGTTGTGATGAGGCCGGGCGCGGTTGCTTGTGTGGGCCTGTTAGTTGCGCAGCCGTTATCTTGCCTCCTGATTTTGATGCTCCTGAGCTTAATGACTCCAAGCAGCTGACGGCTGCGGCGCGTGAGCGTCTGCGTGAGCAGATAGAGCGCGAGGCTTTGGCCTGGGCCGTGGTGATGGTCGAGGCTGAAGAGATTGACCGTATCAATATCTTGAATGCTTCTATTGCCGGGATGCAGCGGGCTTTGGATAGGCTGTCGTTGCGTCCGGAGCATGTGCTTGTGGATGGCAATCGCTTCCGTCCGTATCTTGACCCTGTCAGGCAGGTGGATATACCTTGCACCACGGTGGTGAAAGGTGACGCCACTTTCATGCAGATTGCAGCGGCTTCCGTGCTTGCCAAGACTCACCGCGATGAGCTGATGACTCGCCTTGCAGAGGAGTATCCGGGGTATGGCTGGGAGCGCAATATGGGTTATCCCACCAAGGCGCATTATGAGGGAATCTCACGGCTTGGGGTTACACCTTTGCATCGTAAGAGCTTCAAGCTTTACAAGTAGTTTTTCTTTTTGGCAGGGGGAGGTGCTCGTAGTTGGCTACTATGCCGGCGTAGATTATGAGCATCAGGATTTTTGTGGTGTATGCCAACCATGGGGTGAAAAGGGTCTCTACCCATATGCCGGCTCCGTATAGGATGGCTGCGAGCAGGGTGTATAACGCCATGCGGCCTATCCGGTAGGGGAGCGGGTAATAGTGCCGGCCTACGAAATAAGATATCAGCATCACGGTGAAGTAGCTTATCAGGGCGGCCCATGCGGAGCCGAGGTAGCCGTCGGGTATACCTATTACCGGCACTAACCAGATGTTGAGGCCGAGCATCAGTATGAAGCAAATCAGTGACATGTACATGCCCCATTGGGTGCGGTCGGTGAGTTTATACCAGAGAGAGAGGTTGAAGAAGATGCCGAAGCAGAGTTCGGCGACCATCATGATGGGCACTACCCGGAGTCCGGACCAGTAGGCCGGGGAGACGAAGTGCTTTAGGATGGGGAGGAAATACATGACGCCGAGGAATATGAAGAGCCCGAATATGACGAAAAACTTCATTGCGTCGCAGTATGCGCGGGTCTTGTCTTCGCCCGAGGTTTTGGCATGTGCGAATATGAAGGGCTCGTAGGCATAGCGGAAAGCTTGTGTAAACATCACCATTACTATGGCTATCTTGATGTTGGCGCCATAGATGCCGACCATGGATCGAGCTGCCTCCTCGTTGCCTTGGAATAGGTAGGGTATTATCATCTGGCCCATGTTCTGGCTGAGTACGCCGGCTATGCCGAGAATCAGCAGTGGCCAGGAGTATCTTAGCATGCGGGAGAGGAGGTTGGAATTGAATGCGTATTTACGTCCTGTAAGCTCCGGCAGAAGGCATAGTAGCACCACTATTGTTGAGATGATGTTGGCTACGAAGATCCAGCCTATGCCAAAATCCAGGCCTCCGAGGGGCTCATAGAACCATGACACGAGTGTGGGTGCGGACTTCATGATGGCCGGGCATGCGAGAAGGAAGAGGAGGTTGAGGCCTATGTTGAGGCCTACGTTGAGGAGCTTTATGCCGGCGAAGCGTAGCGCTTTCTTGCGGAAGCGGAGGTATGCGAAGGGTAGGTTGGAGAAGGCGTCGATTGCCACGGTGACTCCGAGCAGCCATACGTATAGCGGATGGCGCGGCAGCAGAATCAGCTTGGAGATGGGGCTGATGAAGAGGGAGAGGAGTATTATGAATAGCAGCGAGGTGGTGCCTACCGAAATTAGGGAGGTGGTATAGACTTTTTCGGGGTCGGACTCCTTGTTGGCGAATCGGAAGAAGCCTGTCTCCATGCCGTAGTTGAGGATGACGAGGGCTACAGCTGTGAAGCTGTAGAGGTAGCTCACTATGCCGTATTCCTGGGTTGGGAAGAGGTAGACGTATAGTGGCACTAAGCACCAGTTCAGGAAGCGGCCTATTATGCTTGAGAGGCCGTAGACTGCTGTTTCTTTTGCTAATGATTTTATTGCTGCCATTTTTTCTTTTTTTTACTTGCGCTTCTTGCTTTTTGGCTTGCGCGTTGCGCTTGCACTGCTTTTTACCTCGCGCTTCGCGCTTGCACTGCTTTTTACCTCGCGCTTCGCGCTTGCACACCTCCAAAACCGCGATGCAGCTTGTGGGCTCTTGACGTGCGCTTCGCGCCCTCACAGAACAAAAGCTGACGGGGGTTGCCTTTTCTCCTTTTTGCCTTTCTTTGCCTTTTTGCCTTTTTGCCTTTTTGCCTATCTTAGTCGAATAGGGAGGGTTGTTGGTTTGGTTGGTCTCCTAAGCGGCCTAAGTGGCGGTAGGCTAATTCGGTGACTTCTCGGCCTCTTGGGGTTCTTTTGAGGAAGCCCTCCTTTATCAGGAAAGGCTCGTAGACTTCTTCGATTGTGCCGGGGTCCTCGCCTATTGCCGTGGCTATTGTGGTCAGACCTACCGGGCCGCCCTTGAACTTGTCGATTATGGTCAGCAGGATGCGGTTGTCGATTTGGTCGAGACCGTAGCGGTCTATGTTGAGGGCTTCGAGGGCCGTGCGTGCTATCGGGAGGTCTATGCGGCCTGAGCCGCGGACCATCGCGAAGTCGCGAACACGGCGTAGCAGAGAGTTTGCCACGCGGGGCGTGCCTCGGCTGCGGAGGGCGATTTCGCGTGCCGCCTCGTCGTCGATGCCTATACGGAGCAGGCCGGCGGAGCGGTGCACTATTGAGCAGAGGAGATTGTGGTCATAATACTCGAGGTGGCATTGGATGCCGAAGCGGGCTCTTAGCGGGGCGGTGAGATTGCCCGAGCGGGTTGTGGCTCCTACGAGCGTGAACGGAGAGATGGTCAGCTGCACCGACTTTGCTCCGGGGCCCTTGTCGAGGAGGATATCTATGCGGTAGTCCTCCATGGCCGAGTAGAGATACTCCTCCACAATTGGGTGGAGGCGGTGGATCTCGTCGATGAACAGGACGTCGTGAGGCTCTAACGACATCAGGATGCCGGCTAAGTCGCCCGGTTTGTCGAGGACCGGGCCGGAGGTAGTTTTGAAGCCTACTCCTAATTCGTTGGCTATGATGTTGGAGAGGGTGGTTTTGCCTAAGCCCGGGGGGCCGTGTAGGAGGGTGTGGTCGAGGGCCTCGCCTCGCATGCGGGCAGCCTTTACGAAGACGCTCAGGTTGTCGATGATCTTGTCCTGGCCCGTGAAGTCAGAGAAACTTAGTGGGCGCAGGGCCTTTTCTATGTCCTTTTCCGGGCCGTCCGGGGTGTTTGCATTGGTTCTTATGTCGAAATCTTCTGTCATAGTTGTCTTGTTGGAATCGCGCTTCGCGCCTTCTGGCTTTTACCTCGCGCTTCGCGCTTGCACACCCCCAAAACCGCAATGCAGCTTATGGGCGCTTCGCGCCCTCACAGAACAAAAGCTGAGTGGGGTTTGCCTTTTGCCTTTTTGCCTTTCTTTGCCTATTTTAGCTTTGACTGCCAGTTGGCTTTTAGGGTTGGCCAGGGTAGGAGCTCCGGGTTGCCTCTTATTGGGCGGATTGTGTGGCCGTTCAGCTGCATTGAGGCGTAGATTTGGCCTGAGGGGGCCTCTGCGAGGATTATTGAGAGGTTGGCTGCCAATGGGGTCAGGTCTTGGATTTTCCAGTAGCGGTCTAAGTTTTGGAGGTCGATGTGGTCGGGCATGTTTGGTATGCCTATCAGCGAGAGGAGGGGTAGGAGGGTTTCGCAGTGGCCGAAATAGCCGTTCAGGGTGTTGTAGGGCAGGCCTTCCCGGTAGTTGGCTATGTTGGCGTCGGCGTCTTGGATCATCCTGCTCAGGAGGGGTGATGTTGCCTTTGCTGCGAGGTCGGAGAGGGGGGTTATGGAATTGCGGAGATAGTGCTTCAGATTGTCTGCTTGCCAGCAGGCTTGGTACTCGTGGGCTGACATCCAGCGGGTGGTTGGGGCGGGTAGGCCGTAGGCGCGGTTGCCCTTCAGCACTTCATACATGTCGACAGTCAGCTTGCGTAGCTTCGAATCGGAGAGCGAGGTGGAGGTGAACAGTCGGCGGGCCGGGGCTTCGGGGACGTGGGAGGCTACGAAGTCATCGTAGACCTTACGCCAGTTGCCCTTCTCGCGGTAATTGGCGTAAGCGGTGTCGGCTATGAAGCAGCAGACGAGCGGGTTGAACTGCAGGCCCTCGTCGGTTGTCGTGGAGATGCGGTCGTTGGCGCGGACTAAGCTGTGGCAGAACTGATACATGGTCATTACCACGCGTGGCACATGCGAGGAAATGGCCGCCACTTGGGCGTCAGGCTTGTGGAGGGGTGGGAGCTGGCGGAACATATGCTTGCCGAGTAGCTTCTCCTCGTTGATACCCACTTGTGATAGGTCGCCCCAATTGTCGGTGTTGGTGGCTATGACTTGCTCCATCAGGGAGAGGAACGCCTCGCCCGTGTCGGAGAGGCGGCCCTCATTGCGGGCCTTGATGAGGTGATTCATCACCGCGTCGGTTTTCTTCGGGCCGGAGAGATAGCGGGCGCCGTGGCGGGCCACATAGATTGCCGTGACGGGCTTCAGCGAGTCCGGGAGGAAAGAGGGGGTGGTGCAGTCCTTGAAATCATAGGGCATCATGGAGCCGTCGAGGTCCGGGGGCAGCGGGGTATATTTAGGTGCATCCCAGCCGGAGGCGAGGGCCGGCAGGATGGAGGCGAGAATGCAGATGATAAAAGAGTGTAGTCTTGCTTTGGTCATTGCTTTGATTTTTGCTTTTTTATATCATCAACACTTTTTTTGGTTAGTTGGTTTTTTGTGGGCTTTCGGGCTTCCGCCCTCACACAACGCCAAGTGGGGAGAGAGGGGAGGCAACCTTAGGGGAGAGAGGGGAGGCAGCTTTAGGAGAGAGGGGAGGCAGCTTTAAGGAGGGTTAGGGGTTCGCGCTTCGCGCTCAGAAGCGGGTGCAGGTGACTCTTGAAGTGGGGGATGTCAGTACCAAGCGCTTGTGCGTCAGGACTTCCACATTCATGACGCAGGGGTTTTGCATTATGCCGAACTTGCGCAGCAGGTTGGGGTCAGGTTTGTAGGGGAAATCGAGGCCTAAGGTGCGTTTGTCCTTATCGTAAGAGATTATTGAAGTGGCCACCGGGTTGGGGTTGTCGAGCTGGAGGAGTTCGAGCTGTATGGCTATGAAGCAGCCTTCGGGGTGGATTGTGGAAGGTTGTTGGCCTTGTTCGAAATAGTCTATTTGGTCTATTCGCCACAGGCCATCTATCAGGCCATTGTCGGAGGCCCGGCGGCAGGCCGGCAGTAACAGGAGAGTTAACGCAGCCAAGAGAGGTAATAAATGGTTTAGTTTTGATTTCATTAGTCTTTAGTTTAGGTGTCAGAGATTTAGAGCCCATCTCATAAAAATTTTGCCCATAGGGCTCTTACTTGAACCAGCCGGATTTTGAGATTGAGAGCATTGCTCCGAACGAGTTGCCGAGGAGCTTGCCGTGGTCGCCGGCGAGTGAGATGGAGGCCTCCCAGCCCGGCAATTTCTTGGTGTGGTACTTCACTTCGGCGAGCCAGCTGAAATTCTCCTTGGTGTGCTGGAACGGGGCATAGTAGGAGCCCCAACTTTTGGTGTATGACAGCAGGGCGCGGTAGTCCACATTGGGCGTGGGGGAACCCTTGAAGCCTACGTGGTGGGCCACCACGCGGTTGGAATAGAACTGGAGGTGGTGGTTTGCATTATATATAGGAGATGTGAGGAGCGGGTTGCCTATGGCCTGGCCCCAATGCTGCCAGCCATTGTATATGTAATGCCAATAATACATGTCGCGGCCCGAGACCTGGTAATTGATTTCGGGGGTGTGGTCCCAATATGCCGGACCTGACTGGTCCTTCGTGTAGAGGAACTCATACAGGATTTCCGAGACGAACGGGTTTTGGGGAAGGCGGCCCTGCACTCCGTAGAGGCCATCCTTCCAGGGAAAATCGAAGAACATCATAGAGTGATCTTCGAAGAAATGCTGGTAATAAAGTTTGACCATCCAGCCCGAGGGGTCCTGCCACTTTAGAGAGAAAGACCAATTGCCGAGGAAATTGCCCTCCACGTTGGTCTGCTCGCCGGCACCGGTGTCGGCGCCACCCTTCATGGGGAGCAGGGCCTTCAGCCACGCCTTAGCATAGGTGGGATGCTTATCCCAAGTGCCCCCCTTGCCATTTTCGGCCGGCCACCAGGTCTTGCCGCCGAACTCCGTGTCCATTACGAGGCCGAGTTCGCCGGTGAGCGGGAACTTCCGTTCGTTGCCGCCTCGAAACCATATGCCGCGCGAGCAATACAGAGAATTGAGGGTATAGCGCGAATCCTTGTTTACCCATCGCTTGATCCACCAATTGTCGGTGAAAAGGCCATAAGCGATATGTCCCTTGACTGCGAACCAGCCGTTGGTGCCCCAGAAATCGGCATAATCGAAGATGCCGATGCGGACTTGGGGTATGGGGCGGGCATTCGAGCCGTTGGTGAGAGCCCCGGACGAGAGCTCCGTATCGATAAGCGGGTCCGACAGCTCCTTTGCGCCGATCATAGCGTTCAGGCAGCGATACTTGACCTCAGCGTAGAGTTGCTGAGGCATGAACGTAGACTGGAAACGGTGGGCGACGCCGAGGTCGATGCCCGCGCCCCAAGAGAAGCGCTTCTTCTTATCGAGGTCCTTGAACGCTCCGAGGCGCAGGTAAAGATTATTGCGGCGGAGCGACGAGAATCCGAAGCGGTTAGACTGGAGCCAGAAAGGGGTGTGGGCGCCCGAAGAGAGAGAAGCACCGAACTCAGCATTGTAGCGAATGGAGTCATTCCACTCGGCGTGGGCCGGAAAGAAGGCCGAAGCTGCGAGGAGCAGTGTGGGGATGAAATGTTTAAAACTCATAACAGATGCAAAATTACAAATAAAAGTGGGAAAAATAGGTAGGGAAAGGGTATAAAAAGAGGAAAAGCGGATAAAAAAGTGAGAAAAAACGTAAAAAATTTGGTGGAGAATAAAAAAATTACTACTTTTGCAGTCGCAAAGTGCGCAGAAGATGTGCAGTTGCACTATAGTGGCCCATTCGTCTATCGGTTAGGACGAGAGATTTTCATTCTCTAAAGAGCAGTTCGACTCTGCTATGGGCTACCAATAAATATAAATAGACAAAAGAAATTTTTAAAGATGGCAAATCATAAATCGTCATTAAAAAGAATTCGCCAGTCGGAGAAGCGCAAGCTTGAGAACCGTTACTGGGCAAAGACAGCAAGAAATGCAGTGCGCAAAGTGCGCAAGATGACAGAGAAGTCGGAGGCAGAGGCAGCATACAGCAAAGTGCAGTCATTGCTTCAGCGTCTTGGTCGCAAGAATATAATTTCGAAGAAGAAGGCCGCTAACCTTTGCAGCGGACTATCAATGCATATCAACAAGTTGGGATAAATTTATCCTGATTTGTGAAATGCGGGCAGGCGATAGGCTTGCTTCGCGAATTGATTAGACTTCGACATGGGAGACGGCAATGGCCTTGGTTTGGGCTATGGTTTTCCCGGTTGAAGGCAGTGTAGGCCCATTCGTCTATCGGTTAGGACGAGAGATTTTCATTCTCTAAAGAGCAGTTCGACTCTGCTATGGGCTACTCCCCAAATCCATCCTATCCCGGAGGTCGGTGTCAGTTTACTGGTGTCGACCTCCAACTCTTTTTTTGGGGAGGCTTCGCGAGGGGGTTGGCTTGGCCTTTGGGACTGGTGGCCGCGGCGCACCCTCGGCAAACGGAACACCCTTTCTCTCTTTTTTTTCGCTCCATCACTCCTTGGTTTTTATGGATATTAGTGTTATTGTTGTTACTTATAATCAGGCTGATACTCTTGGGCGGACTCTTGAGTCGGTTTTGGGGCAGCGTTTTTCGGGGTCTTTTGAGGTTGTTGTCGGTGACGATTGCAGCACTGATGGGACCCGGGAGGTCTGTGAGGATTTTGCTCGGCGGTATCCGGGCAAGGTGCGGTATCTGCGTCGGGAGCGTAATCTTGGGGTTGTAGGCAATTATTTCGATTGCATCAGGCAGGCTCGGGGGCGTTATCTGGCAGATTGCGCCGGTGATGACCAGTGGGTGGACCCCCACAAGTTGGCGCATCAGTTTGATTATCTGGAGCGGCATGGTGATGTCACTGCAGTTTATACTGATTGGCTTTGCTGCAATGTGGATGGGACATCGTCCCGGCGGCATCCGCTTCGGCCTGAGGTTGTCGGCATCGAGACCTTTGAACGTGGGACTTTGTTGCTTCCAGTCTTGACTAACAGCCTTATGCCTCATCTTTGCACTGCCCTTTATCGTCGGGATGTGATACTTAAGTATATGGAAGAGTTTCCTTCTAAATTTATGGGGCTTCCGGATGGGGAAAAACTGACTTCGGTGGAACGAGAGGAGACGGAAGGGCTTGCGGCTGAGTGGCGTTGTAGCCGGTATGTGGCTGAGGACCCGCAGATTATGATGGCTCTTAGTGCTGAGGGGCGGTGTGCTTTTTTGCCTGGGGCTACTATGTATTACAGTGTTGGGGGTGATAGTGTGTCTCGGCGGCGGGATTTTGGCAAGCGGTTGTTGCATTTTGTCAGGGAGACTTCTCAGCAGTTGGAGTTGGCTGAGCTATTCGGCGTGAGCCGGGATGTGCTTGCCGGTTATCTTCGCGGCAAGATGGACTATATGTGGTCGTTGGCATGGCGCAGCGATAGCCGCGAGGCTGTGGATGCGCTTCGCGAGTTGGTGGCGAAGCATGGGCTTCGCGGTGGAATCAAGTCGAAGATTTACGGGTTGATGGTCAGGTTGAAATGACGCATCACGGCGGCATACTGGTCGTCGTTGCGAGCGTTGCGGACATTGTCGTGCCAAAGGCCGATGTCCTGGACCTCGGTGCTTGAGATGTAGTCCCAGCCTTCGGGGTGAGGCGTCATGGCGCGGGCCACGAGGGTGCCCTTGCGCATCGACATAGCCTTGAACCAGATGTCGTCGGCGTTGGGGCAAAGTTCGTTGATCAGGTTCCAGTCGGTCACGTCGGGATGCAATGAGCCTGGAGGGTATAGTGTGCCGTTGCCGCCGTAGGGTAGGAGGTCGAGGGCCGGGGTCAGTATGGAAGAGTCATTGTGTCCGGCAGAATAGGACGTGTCGCTTACGAGCCGGAAGGCTGAGTTGGTGACTATGCAGTCAGGGAAACGGCGGTGTGCGCGAATCAGGCGGTCGACCATCGAGGCATCGTAGACGATGTCGTCGTCGGCGGTGATTATCAGCGCCTCCGGGAACTGCTGCAGGGCTGGAATCAGCTTCTTATAAGACCTGTAATCGGGGCAAAATCGGACCTCGAGGCCTCGGCGCATCTGAAGGAGGAGAGCCGCCGGGAGGTTGTCATGGTTCCAGGAATCGTCGAGCCAGAGGATAATGCGGTTGGGCTTAACCGTCTGGCGCATCAGCGACTCGATGGTGACATGAACCTGCTCCACCCGCCGCGAATAGCTTGTGAGCGAGACAATGACCTCCCGCCCGGCAATGGAGAGAGGGGAAATGCCGGGGGCGTCGGAGGTGCATAGATTCCGCTCGAGCTCAGCGCGATGAATCTCATAACGGAGCATCGAGGGGGAATGGAGCAGGCGCTTCAGATTGCGCTTCAGGTCTTTAAGGTTCATTTACTTGAACTTCTTAGCTATGTCGGTTGGGATAGCGTCCTTATGAACACCAACACCGAGAGTCTTCTCGAGGAAGAAAGGCATCGAGACATAGAGATAGCCGTCGTAGAGCTGGTTGGTGTCCCAGGAATTTTTCACCTTATAATACTTATTGCCCTCCTGGTCGGTGGCTGTGCCCACGATCACCATGCCGTGGTCGTCGGTGGTCTCATAATTGTCGAAAGTGGTCTGGCGCGACTCTTGAGTCACGGTCTTCTCCTTTACCGGGCCCTTAATGTCGAATCTGGAAGCCTCGCGGTCCTTGTCGGAGAGCTTCACCCAGCGGCTCAGTTCGGTGTCGGTCATATCCTTCCGGTCCTTATCTTCGGGGAGGAGGGCATAGCCCTTCGTCCACTTAAAACCGCCCTCAGAGACATCGGCAGCCCACATTACGGTCCAGCCCTTGTCGAGCGCGTTGTCCACGATGCGCTGCATCTCCTCCATCGGCACGTTCATGCTTTCAGTCCAGGCCCAATTGTCGGGAATCTCGAGGATGAAGCTCGTATAGAACGGATGGTGGGTATAGCTTGTGACATTTACGAAATTTTCGGGTTCGAGTCCCATCTCCTTGGCGAACTGCTGCGGGGTGTAGGTCTTGCCATTGTAGGAGAACGACTCAGGGGCTTTGCCGAGATAAGCGTCGAGAATGCCTACGAAGCCGGGGAGCCAAGCGGTGGAGAGCTTCTTATTTTTCTGGCCTCGGCTCATCACGGCGCGGAGATAAGCCTCGAGGGCGTCGGCCATCTCATAATGCGAATGCTTCGCGTCGCCATAATTGAGGCCCGTGTAAGCCTCCTCGGGCATTGCGCCGTAGAGTTCGGTCATATTCAGCACGTCGCCCCAGGAGCCACCCTGTGCGAAATTGATTGCGCCGTTCATGCGCATGAACTTCTTGGCCTTGTCGATATAGGCATTTCGGACCACCCACATCTCAGAGAGGTCGAGCTCCGGGCCGCCCTTTCGCATCACATTATCCTCGAGAGTGGATAGACCCGAGAAAGCCCAGCAGGTGCCCGACTTATTCTGGTCCTTGACCGATCCGGTTTTGTTGATTTTGACGTCAGAGAACTTGAAGCCGGTAGAATCCGGGCACTCAATCTTGGGGTCGGCAGCCGGTGCGATGAAATCGGAGGCGAGAGCCGGGAGGGCCATGGAAGCCGCGACGATAGCCGCGAAAGCGGCGGCGGGATGTTTCTTCATGATTCGGGTATCAAAAAAGAGGTTGAAAAGGGGTGAAAAGAGTGAAAAAAAGGGATAAAACCGGGGAGAGGATGGTGATTTTACGCCTTAATATTGACAAAAGTAATTAAAAAGAGTGAAAGAATCAATATAATCTGAAATTTTTTTGTATTTTTGCGGAAGATTACCTACTCCAAAATAGACAATTATTTAATAGTACACTTATACGTATAGTAATGGGAGGTTTTTTTGGTGCGGTCTTAAAGCGACCGGTAGTTACAGATTTGTTTTATGCTACGGATTACAATTCGCATCTCGGCACAAAGCGTGCCGGCATGGTGACCTTTGATCCGGAGTATGGCTTCAACCGCTCCATACACAGTTTGGAGCGCAATTACTTTCGTTCTAAATTTGAGGATGAGCTCGACAAGTTCAAGGGCAATGCCGGCATAGGTGTGATAAGCGACACCGACCCGCAGCCGATTATCGTGAACTCACACTTGGGGCGCTACGGCGTGGTGACGGTGGCCAAGGTTAACAACCTGCAGGAGATCGCCGATGAGCTGCTGGCGAAGCGGATGCACCTGAGCGAGCTGTCGGCCAACAGGTTGAACCAGACAGAGCTTGTGTCGCTTCTTATCAATACTGGCGACAGCTTTGTGGATGGTGTCAACAAGGTATACTCGCATGTGGATGGATCCTGCTCAATGCTTGTGCTGACAGAGGCCGGCATCATAGCAGCCCGCGATTACATGGGTCGCACACCGATAGTGATAGGTCAGAGCGCCGACGGCTACGCTGTGGCGAGCGAGACGAGTGCCTTCCCCAACTTGGACTACAAGCGTGTGCGCGATTTGGGTCCCGGCGAGATCGTGAAGATAACGGCCGATGGGGTGGAAGTGCTTCAGGAGCCGGCCAAGCGGGAACAGATATGCTCATTCCTGTGGGTATATTACGGCTTCCCGGCATCCGACTACCTTGGCATCAACGCCGAGGATGTGCGCGAGCGTTGCGGCCGGGCCATGGGCCGGGTGGACCAGAGCGACGCCGACCATGTGTGCGGCATACCGGACTCCGGCGTGGGCTTCGCCTTGGGCTACTCCGAGGGCAGCGGCATACCGTACAGGCGCGCGGTGTTGAAATACACGCCGACGTGGCCCCGCAGCTTCACTCCGAGCACACAAGACCGTCGGGCACTTGTGGCCAAGATGAAGCTTATACCCAACCGTGCGTTGCTCCAGGACCGGAGTGTGATATTTTGCGACGACTCCATAGTGCGCGGCACTCAGCTTCGCGACAACGTGGTGGAATTTTATGACGAGGGTGCCAAGGCAGTGCATGCCCGCATCTCGTGTCCTCCACTCGTGTATGGGTGCAAATATATCAACTTCACGTCGTCGAAGAGCGACATGGAGCTGATATCGCGCAGAGTGATAAAAGACTTCGAGGGAGACGAGAATGCCAAGCTCGACAAATATGCCACCACCGGCACACCAGAGTATGATCGTATGGTGAAAGAGATAGGCGACAGGCTCGGGCTGACGTCGCTGAAATTCTGCACTATAGAAGACCTCGTGGCCGGCATAGGCCTGCCCAAGGACCGCATCTGCACGCACTGTTTCGACGGCACCGGATGCAGCGCCTGCAAGGCTTGGCATGAAGACCATGATGATAATTAATAGTTGATAATGAATAGATAATAATGAATAATTAGGCTGACGATTGATGATTTTTTGAATATTTTTGAAATTAGTTATTGCCATTTAATAGTTATTCATTAGATATACATTCTAATTATATAACCTTTTATAAAAGACCTTAAAATGGATTTGAAAGAAACTGTAGAGATGTGTAAGGCGGGTCAGGCACAGGAAGCGTATGCCGCCAACAGGAAAGAACTGGATGCGAATCCGGAAGACCGATATGCCCGCGTGGGGTTGGCATACAGCATCAAGGCTCTGCTCGGCGAGGCGGCCCGCGGCCTGAACGATGAGGAGTTCGTGCGACTGCTCGATGAGTACGGGGCGTTGCGGCTGAGCGAGATCGATGAGTCGGAGATGAATGCCAAGGTGGCATGGGATATCCGCGCGATGCTTCTCGCCTGGAAAGATGCCGGCGCGGTGGACTTCGCCAAGGTGGACCGTCTGGCCGAGTCGGCCAAGGGTATTGACTATCCGAAGCCACACAGATACTACTCCGTGCTTTTGGATGCCTTCCTGAAGGCGCGTGATGCGCGAGGTGCGATCTGGCCCGGCATAGCTGAGTTCGCTGCCTGGTGGGGGCTTGACAACCTGCTTGCCGAAGACTATGAGCGAGTGCTGATGACCAACGGTCAGCGCATGCCGTCGCTTGCTGAGCGCATCTATACGGCTTGCCTTAAAGCCCTGGTAGAGAAAGTGGGTGATGGTGAGAGCCTGGAGGCTGCCGAGAAATTCCTTGGCGACCTGGAGGTGCTTGAGGAGACACATCCGGAATACAGTGCAATATTATATCAGAAATCTAACCTTCTGAAGGCCATGGGCCGCATGGATGAGGCACTTGAGACTGCACGCAGCTATGTGCGCAAGCGCAGCACAGAGTTCAGGGCCTGGTCGGCGCTTGGCGACATAGTGGACGATGAGCAGGAGAAATTGGCGTGCTACTGCCGCGCGTTGGGGTGCAAGATGGACCCTATGTATCAGGGCAAAGTGCGCTACAAGTTGGCTATATCGATGTACAGGCTCGGTTTCTTGTCGGAGGCCAAGCGCGAGTTTAGCAAGATAAGGCAGATATACGAGAGCAAAGGCTGGCATATTCCGCCGGGAGTGGAGGCGATAGAGCAGCAGGAATGGTATCGGAACACGTATGCTTCGGAGAGCAACCATGACTTCTACGTGCGTCATGGGCGTGAGGCAGATGACCTGCTATATGCTGAGGTGGCGGAGACGCCGGTGCTTATCAGCACCTACAATCCGCAGAAGCAGATGGCCACTTATGTCACGCCCGACCGCAAGCGTGGGTATTTCAGCACCAAGAAGACCATTTACAAGTTTATTCCCAACAATATATACTTGATTAAGTTTGATGGTGTGGCCGAGGAGGGCGCTCCTTCGAAGTTGCTTCGCTTCCGCAAGCCTGAGGATGTTACTCCTTATGAGGGTACTCTTTTCCGCAAGACTGAGGGCGAGGTTGGGCTTCGTCCCGGCCAGAGCTTCCTCTTTGTGGATGATGTGTATGTAGACGGGATGCTTATGCGCAACTATGCTCCGGGCACATTGGCAGAGATCACGTCGGTGCTATATTACAATCTGAAGCGCGACTCTTGGGGTTGGCGCGCTGTGCGTGTCAAGCCTGTTTGATGGCTTTTTGGCTTATGCTTGTGCCACCCCTTCGGGGTGGCCACAGTACAAAAGCCGACATAAAAAAGACGCCTTGGCCTTTGGCCTTGGCGTCTTTTTTGATTATTGAGGTTATATCTTTGCTTTTTTGCTTCTTTACTTCTTTGTTGTTGTGGCGGGTTTTGCTTCCGGGCGTTTGAAGCCGTCTTTGTTGCAGCGCTTGGTCATTGCCTGGATGCGGGCCTTTGTGTCGGGGTGGGAGGAGAACATCTTTGAGAAGTAGCTGGAGCTTTGTGCTGAGCCGCCTTCGAGTTCGAGGAATTTCTCGAAGCTCATCACCATGCCCCAGGGGTTCTTGCCGTTCTTGACGAGGAAGTCGTAGCCGCAGTTGTCGGCTTCTTTCTCCTGTTTCTGGGAGTATTTGGCGTTGATGAGGGCTTCGCCGAGTGTGCCGAGCTGTGATTCGGTGAGGGCTGCTACCTTGCCGCCTGTAGATGCCACTGCGTCTTTGAGAGCGCCTGTTAGGAGCTGGGTCTTGAACGCGTTCTTGGAGTGGCGTTTGAGCACGTGGCCTATTTCGTGGCCGATAATGCCGAGGAGTTCATCGTCGTCCATGATATCCATGAGCGATGAGAATACGCGCACGCTGCCGTCGGGGCATGCGAATGCGTTGATGTCGATTACGTTGTATACCTTGAAATTCAAGGGAATTCCGTCGGCGTCGGTGATTCCGGCCACGAGGCGGTTGAGACGCTGGGTGTAGGGGTCGTTGTCGGGGAGGACGGGGTTGTTCTTGTCCATCCAGTCAACGGACTCCTTGACGTAAGCGGCCATCTGCTCGTCGGTGAGGGTGAAAGCCTGCACGGCCTTTGCGGCGCCGCCTATGGCCTTGGAGAGGTTGAACTGGGCGTAAGCACCGTTGGCGCATGCGAAGAGGGATGCAAGCAGAAGGATCTTGCCAACAAATTTTCTCATGATTTTAAAAGTTGATTTTGTTGTTGAAATGCAGGTAAGATGCGGGAGATGTTTTGCTGAAATAGAGCAAAACAACGCCGCTTTGAACTGCAAAGTTAGCTCAAAGCGGCGGTAAAACAAAATTATCGAGTCTTAATCACTCTTAATTTGGGTAAGAGTGAGACTATTTTCCGGGTTTTATTTCGGTGAGTTGTTGGTTTACGTATGTTTCGTCGAATTTGTTTTCTTCCATTGCTTCCTTGAAGTCTTCGATTGAGTCGTACCAGTGGTTGTCGAGGAATTCATTGATTTCTGCTTTGGTGTGCTTGATCTTTGGGTCGGCCATTTGGCGCAGTTCCTCGAGTCCCCATGTGCCGCCTATGTATTCCATCGGGTTGTCGGATTTCCATTTTGTGCAGATGGGGTGGGGTGTAGGCTCTTCGATCAGTTGCTTCACTGATATGTCGTGCACCCAGTCGTCTCCGAAGTCGTAGAGGTATATCATCTTGTCGCCTTCCTTGCGGAGTACTTTGGTTATGTGGGTTTGGGAGGCTATGTCGGTGGGTGGTTCGGCGAAAGAATTGTCGGTGTCGAGTTCGGGGCCGATAACGTAGCTGTGGCCGTACGGTTTCTCCTCAAACTGCCATAGGTGAGTGTCTGTCCATCCGAATAGTATCTGGATTATCTTGTGGAGTTGCTGGAAGTTGATGTTGGCCGGCACCCTTACTTCTCGCCATAATGGGGGCTTTGTGACGCCGCGGAGTTGGATTTTCAGCAATAGGGATTTCTTGTCGGCGTCGGGGAGGGGTTTGCCGGTGAGACCCATGTGGCGCATCGGGAAGCCGAACGGGGAGAAGCCGGGACCGGTGTAGTCATCTTCGTAGTCATCGTCATCATCGTAATCATCGTCATCATCGTAATCATCGTCATCATCGTAATCATCGTCATCTTCGTAGTCTCCTTCAAAGAATGGGGTGTCATTGCCGGTTGCCATGCCGAATATTGCGTCGATGGGGAGGATCTTTAGGGCTTCGTTTTTGCTTGCTATTTCGTAGAGGGTCTTGTAGGTGTCGGGTGTTATGTCGTTTTGCAGGAATATTGCTCCGGCCACCATGAGTTTGATTTGCATGTCGGTCAAGCCTTGCGGATCCTTGAACGAGAATATATTCTCGAGTTCCTTCTTCGTCCATTTCTTGGGAGTCCTGCCACTGTTCATGTTGATGATGTTCCGGATGAGGGCCGCAGTCGTGGCGTCATCGAGATTCATGAGGTCCGGAAGGCCGGGAGGAGGGGTATTCTTTTTCTTTGCCATGGTTTTGCTAAATTATGATTTATGAAAAAACAAGCGATAGGAGAGATGTTTTTACAAAAGTAGCAAAAATTTGTTGGTAAATCGAGTTGATGGTGTGAAAAGATGCATGTTTAATCGTTATAATCATAAGTAATGAGTTATTTTAAATTTAAGTAATGAGTTTTATGATTTGAATTTGCTTTGGCTTCTTTTTGTCACCTTGGAAATTCCTTATCAGTTA